>JASMAJ010000037.1:0-4383 GCA_030754395.1 Candidatus Thalassarchaeaceae archaeon
CGATTCAGATGGAGGCAACTATGATTCAAGCACTAAATTCCGATCTAGTCAGTTGTTACGTCTGAGGTCTGATCAAGATCACCAAGCAGACGTTGCAAATAGAGTTCAGAATATGAATAATTCACCACATTCTTCATCCGCAAAAGATGCCTTAGATAACGTAATCACTAGAGTCTCAAATGGAGAAACACATTCGCCTCAGACCCTTAATTCAGAAAATAAATTACAATTTAATCAATTAAGAAGAACTAATGAGAAAGACAAACGACTTCCAGGGATTCGACATCTCGACTAATCAGGATAAACCAACTATACGGCGATACTTATCGACTCGGGCATGATAAGGTCCACGCTCTATATTCACAATCCCATTGATTCCAATCGCACCTAACGTGAACGATGCAGATACTGTAGCATGGATTAGTGCTGATCTCATTGAATCTTGATCATTAAGCACTCCTCTCCTACCAACTAGATGGGCTAGAAGAGAACCCGCAAAGGAATCACCACAACCAGTTGGATCAACAATATTTTTTGTTGGAAATGCTGGAAGAGCGATTATTCCACAGGGTAACATTGCGATAACTCCGCCGCTACCACGCTTCACAATCAATCCATTGGGACCTTTTCCCGCTGCTGAACCACCATGCAATGCATCACCTGACATTATTGATTCCATAGCGCTAAGAAGAATTTTCTCATTAGCAATCTCACAGGCCTCCTGTTCATTTATTACTACTAAGTCGACCTTGCGAATTGCCTCTGAAAGAGTTTCAAACTCAGTCTCAATCCATAGCATGAAGGTATCGAGAACTGTCAATTGAGCTCCTGGACATTGATCTAAAACCGCAACTTGAGTTGCGGGGTGTGTACTGGCACAAAAGAGAATCTCGGGGTCATTCCACACATCAGGTAATTGTGGATTAAAATTAGCTAAAACATTGACTTCAGTGGATAAAGTCTCTACTGTTTCCATGGCATCTTGATAACGTCCCGACCATCGAAAAGTTAGACCATCAGCACGTGTAACACCTGACAAATTTAGTCCCGCTTTCTCAAGAATCATTTGATCATAAACAGAGAAATCATCACCAACTATTCCAACTAATCCGACTCTTGTTGGACTTTCATCTATCGTTTTTAGATGATGAGAAGCGGCAATTCCAGAATAGACCGCAGCACCTCCCAGAAGATTATTTCCACTATCTACAGGGGTTTGAATTTCGTCGTAACCAATTGAACCAACGATTACTAATTCCATTGCATCACCTAATCCAATAAATCTGGGTGTTCCTCAAGATATCTAATTGTAACCTCTCTATTTCTGAAATCATCTTCAGATAAAATTGCTCTATGGAGAGGTATCAGAGTATCCACCCCAAGTATCATTGTCTCAGCTAATGCTGCATCCAATCTACGTATCGATTCTTGTCTATCACGCCCCCAAACAATTAGTTTGGCTAGTAACGAATCAAATGAAGGTGGCATGTCGTATCCAGTATGTGCGTGACTATCTATTCTTACACCAGGACCAGATGGCCAGTGACATTCCCATAAACGACCTGGAGATGGCTCTAGTGTCCTAGGATTTTCAGCATTAAGCCTAGCTTGAATAGCATGACCGGAAATTGAAATGTCAGATTGAGTCACAGGAAGAGACTCTCCGGCTGCAACTCTAATTCCGAGTGAAACAAGATCGTAACCCGTAATCATCTCAGTAACAGTGTGTTCTACTTGGACACGAGGATTTACCTCGAGGAAGTAGAATTCACCATTTGAATCACGCAGAAATTCAAATGTAGCCAGTCCCTTGTAACCTACTGCCTCAGCACCAGATACAACTCGAGATCCGATGTCATCTCGAACTTCTTGAGGAAGCCAAGGACCTTCTTCCAAAATCTTCTGATGACGTCGTTGAATTGAACAAAAACGCTCACCAAAATGTACGGCCTTATCTCCATCACCAAGAATTTGAAATTCAATGTGCTGAGCCCCTTCGATAAACTTCTCAAGAAATACACGATCATCTCCAAATGCCGAAAGTGCGCGGCCCTGACAGAGGTTCAAAGCCGATTCAAACTCATCAGCAATTTCAACTACCTGCATACCAATACCTCCACCTCCTGCTGCGGCCTTAATTATCACAGGGAAACCTATCTCCTGAGCAATAGATGCTGCCTCCTTTGAATCCGAGATAGGACCAGGGGAGCCTTTGGCAATAGGTAATCCAGCTCGTGCCATTGCTTCTCTAGCAGTAATCTTGTCACCAAGCAGGCGCAAGACTTCTGGACTTGGTCCGATGAATGTTATTCCCTCTTGTTCAAGCCTCTCGGCAAATACAGGATTTTCAGCAAGGAATCCGTAACCAGGATGGACGGCATCGGCTCCAACTTCCTTTGCGGCGGCAACAATAGCCTCAATGTCAAGATAAGATGCAAGTGGATCATCACGAGGAATATGAATCGCCTCATCGGCTAATCGAACAGGAGTTGTTAGTCTGTCCTCTCGGCCATATATCATCACCGCCTCGATGCCTAAGGTGCGAAGAGAACGTAAGATACGAAGAGCGATTTCGCCTCGATTCGCGATTAGAACTCTGCGGAACATTAGTCAATCCTGAAGGCGGAAACCTATGATTAGTTCGGCGACCGCCATAGGCGGTCGATATGAATCAATATACATCGCGGAGATACCGCTTCTCTGTCTTCATCATGCCAGTTTCAACGAATTCTTTGGCCTCTTCAGCCGACATATCACCATATTCAGAGCAAATGTCGATGAGGGTTTGATGAACATCCTTAGCCATTCGTGATTTATCACCACAGACATAAAAATACGCACCACCATCTATCCAATTCCAAATTTCTTTTCCGTTATTTCTCATCAGGTGCTGAACATATACTTTCTCAGAACCAGCCCTTGACCAAGCCAATTCATGTCGGTCAAGAACACCTCTTGCCTTCCAATCATCCATCTCATCTTGATAGTAATATTCTCCTTCTTCTGTCCAGTCTCCAAAGAACAGCCAATTTTGACCCTTGTCTCCGTTAATATCTCGCTGTTGGAGAAAAGCTCGGAATGGTGCTATTCCCGTTCCAGGACCAACCATGATACAATCAGTATCACCATTTTCTGGAAGAATAAATGATCGAGTTGGAGACATGAAAACATCAATTTCAGTCTCACCAACTGCACAACGATCTGATAGAAAACCTGTGCAAAGCCCAGTTCGGTCACGATCATGGTGAGAGTAGCGTACAATTCCAACAGTCAAATGAACAGTACCTAGTTCGTATTCAGGGCTACTAGCAATTGAGTAAAGACGAGGTTTCAGCCGGTCCATCCCATCGATTAGTTGCTGAGGAGTGAATCCTATGTGTCCAAAATCATCGAGTGCGTCAATATAGTCACGAGACCACATGTAGTCCTCCATCGCATCTGCATTTCCAGTCAAATCATTCCAAAGGGATTCTGCAGGATCACAAGCAGCTCCAATCTCTTCGTATCCCTCAGGAACATCTTCTTCCTCTCCTGAACCGGCCCAATCCATGACAAGTGAACCATCTTCTGTTGAGACTCTAGTTCGCTGAACAATCTTGACCTCGATAGGTCCGGAATCTGAAGCAAGACGGTTTCCAAGATTCTGAATCCACTTCTTCGATACTCGGTGAATCTCTAGATGACTAGACATAGCTTCTCTCAAAGTAGTCTCGCCGAGATGAGTTTCAACTAACTCATCACCTGAGAAGTTTGCTACAAATAGTAGTGAATCAACCAACTCCGGAGGACCACGAGGGATTACTCCAAGGGCATCACCAGCCTTGTATTCTAAACCTGAATCTCCTAAGTCAAAGACAATATGACGAGTTTCCTTTCGCGAACTCTCACCATTCAAGACATAGTTCTCAGTCAACTTTGACTTGTACGGATTTTTTGCACTCCAATCAGACATCATCAGACCTCGATGTCCCGCCGACCCGAACTCCGTTTATCAAAGAAGGGGGGGTTTGGGTTCGCCCGCGTAGCGGGCGTGAGGACCTGCCTCTTGCGAACGACTCAAGTCAGGTCCACATCTTCAGTCGGTCATGCCGCGCATGCAGTTCCTCGGGACGGGCAATGCTCATTCACCACCAGGAAGGCTACATGCATTAGTTTTGATAGATGGAAAAATCCTTGTTGACGCCCCACCAACAGTTCTACCTCAACTACGTCAAGCAGGAGTTTCACCGGGACAAATTGAACATCTTCTGTTCACACACTGGCACGCTGATCATATGTTTGGATTTCCGTTTATCTTACTTGATAGACAATATGTATCCAAATCTCAAAATGGTCCAATGAATATCTATCTTCGACCAAATGGCAAAGAAATTCTCTCTAATT
>JASMAJ010000037.1:4393-7509 GCA_030754395.1 Candidatus Thalassarchaeaceae archaeon
AGGTAGCCTTGAGGGAGCACTCGAAGGTGATGTTGAATGGATTGAGAACGAATCGGGAACCATTGGAGACTCGGGGTGGAGCTACGAAAGATTCCCCGTAAGTCACACTCCTGAAACTGACCCGCATGGATACTTACTCACACACGAAAGTGGGTTCACAATTCTTCACTGTGGAGACTCAGGACCCTGTGAAGAAATAAATCAGAGAGCAGAAAATGTTGATGTAATTCTTGTTGAAATGGGAGTTCCTGATTTTGTGGAAAGCGCCCATCATCACAATCCAATAGAGGTCTCGATATTGGCTCAAAGGTTTCCCAAATCCACAGTATTAGTCACCCATAATTTCTCTAGTGGTGAGGGCGAGATAGATGGATTTGAAATCCCTCAACTACCTGAATCAATAATACAATTAGAAGACGGGGATTATTTAGAAATTTCTACTGACGGGACTTTTTGTCTGATAAATAATAGAAGGAAAAAATAACTTCTATAAATATTAATTATTTTTTCTCATCCTTATCGAAATAATCATTTGCCATTATTGGTGTTTTTTTGGAACTGTTATTGATGAGTGTTGGAGTGTCTTTCGTTATACAATCAATTATTATGTATAATTAGAAAAAAGTTACTAAAGAAGATGAATGTCTTAATCAGATAAAACATAACATTACTCCGATATTTTTTCTATATTACCACTAACTTGTTTTAGAAAAAATATCTATCAAATTACATATCATCTAGCAATATTCTGCGACTTCAGTCCGGATACTTTCATTACCCATAACACTCTCGTGAGGAATCCGCGTTCATCTCTGATACTGTCACACCGGCAATTCTTAGTAAGATGTGGAAATCACTAGATGGATTGATAAAAAATGGATGGGAATATTTTCGAGAAGATTCTCGGACAAGATTCACTATTCCTAGATAGGAAGGCTTTCGACCATGCCTTTGAACCATCAACTCTACCACATAGAGACAGAGAAGTAGAGGCTCTTGTGAGAAACTTAGTCGATGCTCTAAATGGACATATTCCATCTAATATGCTACTCTACGGAGTTCCTGGATCCGGCAAAACAGTGGTTACCAGATTTGTTCTTGGTCAACTTCGAGAGAAGGGGAAACAAATGGGTAAGTCTGTCCACACGTACGATATCAACTGTCGTCAAGTAGATACCCGTTATCGCGTTGTTCAAACTCTTGCCAGCAAACTTACCCAAAGAGGAGATGTACCAATTCCATTTACTGGTTGGCCTACTGATCGGGTTCTTGAGCAATTGATTCACAGAATGGATAGAGCGGGAGGAGTTCACATAATAGTATTAGATGAGATTGACAACCTTGTTGAAAGAGCTGGAGACAACCTGCTATACAATCTCACAAATCTAAACACCATTTTGAAGAATTCGAGATGCTGTATCATTGGAATCAGTAACGACCTGCACTTTACGCAATTGCTAGATCCTAGAGTATCTGGTCGCTTAGGTCAAGAGGACCTAATCTTCCACCCATATGGAGCCACTGAGATTCAAGATATTCTAAGCGATCGTGCATCAACCGGTTTACGACATGAAGTTCTAGATAATGGAGTCATCCAACTGTGCGCGGCTTTGGCTGCACAAGAACATGGAGATGCTCGTCGTGCACTTGATTTACTAAGAATCTCAGTTCAGAAGGCAGAACAGCGCTCTCAGACAAAAGTAGAGCCGCGTCACGTTAGGCTTGCTCAATCGCAACTTGAACATGATCAAATAACCCCAGTTCTGCAAACTCTTCCACTTCACCAAAAGTTGGTTCTATTTGCAATTAGAATTAATGAGGATAACGGGCTGAGAAATATATCTACTGGAGAAGTGTACAGAACTTATTCTGATGCATGTCTCAATGTCAGTCTTGAGCCTTTGACTCCACGAAGGATCTCAACTTTGCTAAATGAGTTAGACACACTGGGAATGATAATGGCAAGAAATGTAAGCAAGGGTAGAGGGGGGCGCAGTAAGCAAGTCAACTCTGCCATACCCAAAACCATTGACGCAATTACTACTATGAGTGATGCTGACCCACTAATTTCTCAAGCAGCACGATGTCGTTATCGACTACAGTCTCAGCTTTGATTGGCGCATTAGGACTGATAACGGTTAAACCGAGTCTGCGGGTCGCCGCACTCGATGTCAATGGCTGACAACGACTGGTATTCGACGCTGACTAGCCCAAGTCGCACCGCTTCTATAGCAATTCTAGTCCTTGGGATGTGGGTTCTACTACTGACAATAATCAATTTAGTCAATGGTGCTTATTATGGAGATAAGGCTCTGTGGTTAGGATTCATCTCAAACGGTTCCTTCGGAGATATCTATACCGAACACGACGGAATTTCCATCGTGCTAGATGATATTGTATTCGGAATTCTAGGATCTATATTGATGGCTGGTGGAATAATGGGAATAGGCTCGGCATTTGAAGGCGGAATTGGGGGCTGGATCAAAGATTTGCCAAATTCTTTCTCTGGACTTTCCTCAACTGAAGGCGGAGCACGTAAGTCCATTGCAGACTGGCTCATTGTATTGGGATTAGTTTTCTACTTTGGTTGGTCAATTCAGAATAATACATGGATTGATCCTGGTGTCTTTGCAGTTAGTATTACTCCATTCGCCTTTGGTGTTGGGCTGAACTTATTGGATTCGGCAGAATCTTGAGTGATTTATTCTTGGATCATTGCAGAAAGCAAATCTCTGCATCTATTCTTAGAATCAAATCCTGTATACCTAATTACTACTCCTTTACCGGGTTGCCCATAGAGAACAACTGCACCTAAAGGTGCCAATGGATGTAACAATAGAGGAGCTAAATCCTCTTCACCATCGACTCGAATGATTGTTGATTTGTCCTGATTCATCCAAGAATCAACTGCATCTTTACAACATTCAAAGAGAGATTTACTCAACAGCCCCGCCGGATTCTGACATTCTAGAATGATATCATAATTTGAATTATCAATATCGGCGGCTTCTGCCCATAACTCACGTTTTGTTCGTTCATCAATTAGAGCAATGTCTGCAGGATTACCCAAATCCTGTAATGTTTTGACAGTGACATCACCAACTGCAATAATAGGA
>JASMAJ010000038.1 GCA_030754395.1 Candidatus Thalassarchaeaceae archaeon
AAGAATTTGTTCTAGAAATAGTTTGGTTCTTTCGTGCTTTGGATTTGAGAAGAACTCATATGGAGGCGCTTCCTCAATGAGATGTCCCTCGTCAAAGAGGATGCAACGGTCTGCTACTTCCTTCGCGAAGCCCATTTCGTGAGTCACGACAATCATAGTAATATCTCGCTTTGCGAGATCAATCATAACGTCAAGAACTTCCTTGATCATCTCAGGATCGAGAGCAGATGTTGGTTCATCGAAGAGCATGATCTTTGGATCCATTGCTAGGGCTCTAGCAATAGCAACACGCTGCTGCTGACCACCCGAAAGTCCACTCGGATACTTGTAAGCCTGCTCAGGGATTCCAACTCTCTCGAGCAATCCCATGGCTTTGGCCTCAGCCTCACGCTTCGACATGCCCTTGACCTTCATCGGAGCGAGGGTAATATTCTCCATGATGGTCAAGTGCGGAAAGAGATTGAACTGCTGAAATACGAAGCCGACCTCGGATCGAATGTATTTGAGATCCTTAACCGCAGTGTCATCATCAATAGTGATTCCATCGATCTTGATAGTTCCACCACTGTGGGGCTGGAGTCGGTTCAATGTCCTGATGTACGTCGATTTTCCTGAACCAGAGGGTCCAAGAATAACTATAATTTCTCCTCTTTTGACTTCAATGTCAATTCCTTTCAATGCCCAAAAATCGCCAAAGTTAACTTTGACCCCTTCCGTTTCAATAATTTTTTCTTCACAGCACTTTCCATCGCAGCACTCATCATCACAATCTTTACATTCACTCATGCTAAATCTCCTCCTCCTTCTTTAACCAGTCCAAGACCCTTCTCGATCTTCATCGAGACCCTGGATAGGTAGAATGCAAACACCCAGAATACAAGGGCAGTGACGTACAACGGCTCTAGGAAGTTACCGAGGAAGCGCAAGTCTGTGGCAGGTAGGTCCTTTGCCAGTTTGAAGAAGTCGAGGATGTTGATGATGAAAAGTAGAGTCGTGTCCTTCCATAGCCCGATGAAGACACTGACAATCGAAGGAAGCGTGGTTCGAACTGCGTTGGGGAGTTCTACCTGCAACTTTGTTTGGAAAGGTGAGAGACCTAGTGCAAGCGCAGCCTCCTTTTGCCCACTGTCGACAGCTTGCAAGCCTCCTCTCAACACCTCTGCAATGTAACATCCTCCGAATATACCGAACATCAGAAGCATTCGTATGATGTCCTCTGCGTCATAGAACGGATCCATCATATCAGGCATCAAGAAGACAGCGAACCAAAGCCAACAAATTAGAGGACCAGATCGAACTAATTCGATTAGAAGGATTGATGGAATACTGAAGAACGGCTGGTTGCTCTGACGTCCAAACGCCAGCACCACTCCGATTCCAAAGCCAAGTACACAGCCTGCTGTGGCTACGATGAGGTTGACGAATAGACCTCCCCATTGAGAGGCTTCAATGCCATCTCCCGCTAGTTTGTCAAGGGTACTTGGAACCACGTCTCCAGCGATAATGGCCTCACTCATTTCTTGAGCGGGAGTTCCACCTATCATCTCCGCGAAGGACTTGACAAACTCTGGAGGATCCATAATCATAATCGCGTAGAAGAATGTGATTACAGCCGCGATAGAGATATATGATCTGAGGCGATTAGCCTTGTACTCTTCTGAGATCGAGCAATAATAGAATGAAACTCCGTAGGCAACATATCCAATCAGCATGGCCTTTGCGAGATTCAAGAGAGGAACTTCACTATGATAGTTGATTTCACTTGGAACCCATGCAACACCCATTAGAGCAACACCGATTAAGGTGAATGGAACTAGGAATTTCAAGAGCGTAGAGAATCTTGCTGGCTTATCTGCAGTGGTTCCATAGGCACTCGCGATGACTGCGAATGTCGGGTATAGAATCCACCACAAGCGCCAGTTCTGATTGATACCATAGCAATTTGATATAGCGATACAAGATTCTGAGCCGGGTGCTTGTGTCATCTGCTCGGTCATCTGCTGACCTACGACCAAGAGCACTCTATTCGCCCAAACCACGTCCCAATCGGCCTCGACTAGAACAAAGTGAGAGAGGCCGCGCACAACCACGACGATTATCCAAGCTGTAGCAATACCGAGTATTGCGGTAGTTCGAGTCTTGCCTAGTGTCCACTTGACCAGTGAGGTCATCGTCACCCACCAAGCGAAGACGAGTGCTGCAGCCGAGATAGCTCCATAGATCAGAGCATTCTGCGAACTTGCACCTCCAGACTCCGCCTTCGCCACCATCTCGAAGAAGCCGTTTGGAAGGAATCCATCCCACATTCCTCCAAATATTCCACAGGCAAACGCGAGTGAAAGTGAAACCAAAGAGAGTAAAATTGTGTTGCTAGGAGTGACCCAAGGGGCGCCGGGTTTCCCTACGATGGATTCCTCGAATTCGATTAACGAAGAGGTGTTGGATTTTGACTGCGGAACCGTCTCCCTGATGGCTTCGTCAAGCACTTCGCCACCGAGACTGAGGATTTCGGGGAGACTCATATTTTCACACTCGTTACTCTAGAGTTATACCAATTCATTACGATCGAAATCGCTAGACTTCCTGCTTGGTATGTGATGAGGAGGAGGATGAATAGTGGAATCAATTTACCAACGTTATTCATCATCACCAATATGACATAGAAAATATCACTATATGCAACGATAACTGCTAGGCTGGAGTTCTTCCAGACATTCATGAATTGGTTGTTCAAAAGGGGCACCATACTTCTTAGGGCTTGAGGCAAAATAACCAGCCTGAGCCTCTGGAATGGATTGAGAGATAGGGAGATTGCAGCTTCGACCTGCCCTCGAGGTAGTGCCTGAATACTTCCTCTCACAATCTCGGCAACAGTTGATGCTGTGAATAGAGTCAGGCCGAGCATCATAGCGAGGAAGAAGGGGGTGATTTCGAAGCCAGTTCCTTCAGCTATATCCCAAGACCCAGGCGCATCGATCACCCCGTCTCCATTCCAGTCCTTGACGTATTCAGGCCATGAGAGACCCTTTGAAAGAGCGATTCCCGAGGCTATAGCGAAGGCGGCAACCCAGATAGTGAACCTCTTTCTGAGGCCGGATTCAGAATCATCAATCTGCAGTGAGTTGATTCCATCATCATCGACTTTGCTAGTTATTGAAAGCGAATACACGAGTAGCGCCATCGCGAGTGCAGCCCCGGTGCCCCCTCCATTTGTTGAGACAAAGGGGACGAGGAAAACGATGAAGACCACTGCGGCGACAATTAGCAATAAGTCTGAGGCAAGTGCCTCAAACCTCCACCCCAGTGCACTAAATGGTCTCCTTACGTGTTCAACAGGAGTGCTTGGGCGTGAAATGATTCGAGGTTCAATCCGGTCCGTGAAACGTAAAATTGCCCTTAGAGTCGCGAGGGCTACTAATCCCATGACCATTCTTGGGTAAGATTCCACAGTTACGAACCAGATGCCCTGATTACTGAAGAAAACAGCCCCCCCAAAGAGGAACGTCTCGTCGATGAATAGAGGGGCTTGGATTCCAAACTGAGTTGCAATCAGGAATAGAAGGACTGCGAGTGGCAGATTTCGGAATACTTCAACATACACAGTAGCCATGGTAGATGCCAATTTGTTGGATGAGAGACGTGTGACGCCAACAATAGTCCCAAGGATAAGACAGAGAACTATGCTCAACAGAGTCACCCGAACCGAATTGATGATAGCAGCCTTCAGGAACATCCATCTTTCGTCAAAGTTCGCTACCACCTCCATCGGCCAAGGATTGATTTTGAAGGTGTTTACCTTGTCCATGAAATCGAACTTAATCTCCCAGCGGTTTTGCATTACTGGATCTGGGTCATGTTGTAGATAGAGCACTCTGAGAAACAGGTACAAGATGAAAGGTAGGAAGGCGAGATACGCAAGTGCAGCCGTTCTCTTTTCCTGTATAGAGGGCTTCATTGCCTCTTGGGAGAGTTTGAAGCCCCAGTAGAAAACAGTGACGAGTATGATAGTCGAGAGGGTTTGAGGGATGTTTTGAGAAATGAGTGGAATCATGGAAATATTGACTGTCAGGGCGACGAGAAGAAGGATTGAGCCAAAGGAAATGACTGCATCAATAATCTCCTGTCGTTTGAAGGAAGAGAAATTTCTTGGATCCAAAATAAGGCTCAAGTTATCTTGCAGAAGAAGCACACCAGCAACCACCGCACCTCCAAAGAAGAAGAAGGGAATCTGTGCTCCTGGTGACAATTCCAGAAAGCCAAAGCCTTCCGTTATCAATACGATGTAAGAAACCACGAAGCAGCCAATAACAAAGATAGAGCTGGAACATTCCGAGATAACTCGAAAATTCCCTTTTCTTAATCCTCTGAAAAGAGTTGATAATTCATTTTGCACCAGTAGAAAGCAAATCAGAATGAGCCCGCCAAGGAACAGAGCCAAACTTTCCATGGGATAGAATGAAGGGTTCATTTGGGTTTCGGAAATTGTGATGTCTCTAGCCATAGAAGACAGATAGTCAATCGACATTCCAAGGAACTTGTTCGAGTAGATCCAGAACAGGTAAGGAGAGAGAATGAATAAGATAATCCGAATGAAATCTCCTATAGATTCGATTCTTGGTTTAGGGAATCTATATTCATCAAGAAAGGACATAATACAGCCTCAGTGTTCAATTTGAAATTGAAAAATAGGGCCCCTAGGGGAGATATCCCCCCTAAGGGCTTTCGTAATTCCGTTCATGCGTTGAATGGTATATTCAGCGCATTGCAGGTGCGTACTGGATTCCACCCTCGGAGACGAGGGCATTTAGAGTTCCAGAGCGCGAGATCAGGCAGCCAGTCATAGCGTCGGATCCGCTGGTACCATCGTAGGTACCGTCGCAGAACGCGTCGTCGTATGCCTCACCGTAGTTGCCAGCGGCACCTAGGACAGCCTGCATCCAGTCACCCGCAAGCGGGTTGTCTGTGGTGCCTAGACCGAGATTCTCAGTCAATAGGCGGCACATTCCTGGGTCGCTACCATCGCAAGCAGAAGTTGCCATAGCAGCAGCGTTTGCAGCGGTGACGCCCATTTCTTCGGCAGTTACCATACCATACCAGACCCAAGCCACGACGTCCTTGAAGTCGGAGTCCATGTCACGGGTTGCCGCTCCTAGCGGCTCCTTGGACATAAGTTCCTGAGCAATCCAGATGTCGACTCCGTTCATTGAACCGTCGCCATCAAGTTGCCACTTCTTGGCCACCATTGCGGACATGTCGCCAGTGAAGGCATCACACGAACCGTCGATGAACTTTGCAGTTGCCTCTGCAGCGTCAGCTACAGGGACGGAGGTGAAGGCTATGTTCCTTGAAGAGAACCAGTCCACCATGTTACCCTCAGTTGTGGTACCAATTCCAACGCAAATGTTTGCGCCGTCAAGTCCACCAGCCGAGTTACCAGCAGCGGCAGCTGAGTACGAGTCTTCGCGTACCAAGATACCTTGTCCATCGAAGAAATTCATTCCAGCGAAGTCGGCGTTCAGATCAGCATCACGGCTGGTTGTCCAGGTCGTGGTGCGGATTAGCACGTCGATTGTGCCAGAGGCTAGCTTGTCGAAGCGATCCGAGCCCGAGGCCGGGATGTACTCGACGTCGGTATCAGGGTTCAACCCTAGAGCAGCCGCAACACCGCGGCAGTAGGAGATGTCCAGACCGGAGCGAACTCCAGTTCCAGCATCCAAGTATCCCATTCCGTATTGGGATTCCTTCACTCCGCACTTCATCGAGCCACGCTCGATGATGGTGTCTAGAGTACTCACAGGTGTAGCTTCTGCAATTCCAGCAGCTCTTCCATCTTCATACGCTGCATCTACGTCTTCTTGGGTGACGTCAGATCCAGCACAGCCCGCTAGGGCCGCAGTCATCATTAACAGCATCATTGTTGTAGCGAGCAGGTGTCGCATACCCTTGGTTAGAAAGTATATTAGGTATATACCTTCGGTAGTTTGCTCTTTAATAGTGAGTTTCACCACACTGAGTGAAAATTAATGAATACGTTTGTTTTCTTAGGAAATGTGGATTATGCTTTCATTCCAAAAAAATTTAACAAAAAAGAATGAAATGATCTCAGTCATCTGATGAATCCAATTGAGGAATAATTAACCCTCTCCACTTCGATTTACGGACCAATTCATTCTCGTCTATGAATCGAATACGCACTCTAAGTGAAATCTGATCAATTATGATTACTACAAAATACATTACGATGATAAGTGCTAGAACTCGGTCATAGAGTTTGAATGGCTCAAGATAGTACTGCATGTACCAACCAATTCCACCTGCTCCCACTAAACCTACAACTGAACCATGCCGAACATTATACTCAAACATAAATAACATCTGACTGATTAATGAATTCGCGGCTTCAGGAATTGCAAAATAACGAGCCACTTGCCATCTAGGTAAGCCCATTGTACGTGCAACCTCAAGTGGTTCCCTGCTTACACCCTCCAGAGATTCATACTGTAACTTCCCGAGATAACCCACGGTGTACATTGTCATGGCAAGCACTCCAGCAAGAGGTCCTACCCCTACCAATATGACAAAAATTAGCGCCCAAATTAGTGATGGAAGAACTCTGAGGGCGGCTAAAAGTTGGCGCATGGATTGGGCTAATAATGGTGGAGAAATGTTTGTTGCAGAAGCAGCAGCTAAGGGTAGAGAAAGAATTGTTCCAAATATTGTTGCAAGAAATGCAATCTCTAGAGTTTGTGTCATTCCAAGAACTGCGGGGCTACACATCCAGTCAGTTTCCAGATTACAAGGAGGATATGCCCATGAGGCTCTATCTGATAAAACTGAAAAATCAGGAGGCCAAGCATCATTAGTAATAATTAACAGATTAGAGAACATATCGCCTAACCCTATTAATGAAATATCAAGATGGTAAATCGATAGAATTGCAATAATAGCTAATAATAATGAAGACCTTAATATTGGTCTTTGAACTAGAATCTGAAGGAAATGAGGTGACTCACTCATTGATTAGCCCCCCCTATTAAATAGAGTTCAGAGGATTCTTCAATATCATCAACGAGTGAAATTAACTTACGTCCACGTAATTGTAATACTCTATCGCAAAAGGTTCTAGCTCTAACTGGATTATGTTCTACAATCAAAATAGTAGATCCGTTTTCAGCAAGAGAACGAATAAGTTCTATCATGTCTCGAGCAGTTTGGATATCTAACTCACCTAGACATTCATCAGCAAGAATAAGTTTCGGATTTTGCACCATAGCTCTGGCTATAGCAACCCTCCTCTGTTGACCTCCTGATAACTGATTCACTGAAGTAAACAT
>JASMAJ010000039.1 GCA_030754395.1 Candidatus Thalassarchaeaceae archaeon
CACGAACTATGCCCGGATCAAATGGAAGAGCACCAAGGAATGGAACCTCAAGTTCAGTAGCTGCCGATGCCCCGCCTCCTGATTTGAAAACGTCCAAAGTGACCCTCCAGTCTCCATTTTCATCAGTTTGAGACTCTATTGGGGTTCCGCCTGGTCCTACGATACTGATAGTTGTGTTCGGTTCAGCAGTTCCTCGAATCGTGTACCCACTCATGTTTTCCACGACACCTAGGCATGGTAGGGAAATTGTTTTGGCGAAATTGATAGATTTTCGAGAGTCAAGTAGAGCAACTTCTTGTGGTGTTGTTACAATTACCACACCATCGATTCCAGGAAGACTTTGAGATACAGTCAGTGGTTCGTCACTAGTACCCGGTGGAAAATCAATGATTAGAGCATCGAGTTCACCCCAAGCCACATCACCAATGAATTGTTGGATTGCACCAAGTTTAATTGGTCCTCTCCAAATAACTGGCTTATCGGGGTCTTCAATCAGGAAAGCCATTGAAATTACTTTGACCCCGTACGGACCAATTACAGGAAAAATTTGCCCATCTTCAACATGTAAATCTGCATTTTCTAGCCCTAGCATTTTAGGCACATTTGGACCAGTGATGTCAATATCCATCAATCCGACTTTCTTTCCCTGACGAGCTAGAGACAATGCTAGACCAACTGAAACTGTAGATTTCCCAACTCCTCCCTTCCCAGATAGAACCATCACCTTGTGTTTGATTCCTTTATCCAGTTGACTAATACGCATCTTTCGACGCATTTGTGCATATGCTTGTTCCATCTGGGCCTTTTGTTCTGACGAAGTATCTCCACCTCCTTCAACTGCTGGTTGAACGCCAGTGTCGCCGGAATGATGAGAGATTGGTGAATCTGACATTGTTTCTCAACGCGAGGTGAGACCTACTTCAAGCCTACTCTGTGATGAATTGAATGAATTTCTATTTATCATCACTTCAGACTACAATCTATTGGTGATTAGTTCAAGTAGCCCTTGCTTCTTCACGTTACATGCGTCTGTTGTTTATCTGTGTTGGTAATACCTGCCGCAGCCAGATGGCAGAGGCTCTAGCTCGTCATATGGGACACCATTCAGCATCAGCTGGAACTCATCCCGGTTCTTCTGTTGCAGAGAATTCTTTAGCAGTCCTGAGTGAAATTGATGTTGATACAAATGGCTTGAAACCAAAGTCTATTGAAGAAATTGAATTAGATGGTTGGGACATGATAATCAGTATGGGATGTGGTGTACATTGTCCTATGTTGCCAATTACAGAGGATTGGGGGCTAGACGACCCAGTTGGGGGGCCAATTGAACTCTATCGTCAGACTCGATATACAATCCTCGAGAACCTTGAGAGGCTCTCAGCATAACAGACCGACGCTTAGAAAAACGATTCGGGCTTCGCAAGCCCTACACGAGTGTAGTGTAGTGGTTATCACCCGGCGTTGCCAACGCCGGAACCCGGGTTCAAATCCCGGCACTCGTACCAACAAATTATTCCTCTATTTTTTCAATAATAATCATAAGTGGCTACTATAAAGAAAAATGAATCATTCTAAATCTGAATTTCTCATAGTTACAACAAGAGCCGTGGCACCAATTGCTAGAAGCATGAGAAGTCCAACAAGAACAACTGAAGTTGCATGTTCTGCGAGCCAATTTGGTCCACCACTGCTAATCTTTGTCGAATCAACTAATTCGATGGTGTGAGTTTGTTGTTCGTCAGGAGTCAATGACTGGTAAATATCAGCAGATCGAATTAGGTAGTTTATTTCACCAACAGAAAGAGTAGAACGTAATTCGATTTCAAGACTAAAGACACCATCATTTGCAATTCTATCTCCTCCTTGTCCATCATCTGTGAGACTCAACCAATTTTCAGATTGACCTATAGGTGCCAATCTACCAATTTTTACTTGTGCTGATGAAACTCCATCTGGGTCCTCAATTGAAACTTCAATTAAGTATTCTTTAGTTCCTTCTTTTGGAATTTCTAATTTAGAGACCCATTCACCAGATTCGGTGAAGGATACATTGGTAATCGAGGGTGCTTCATTTAGGACCATAATTGATGCTCCTTCGTTGAGGAAAGCACTGCCTCCTGCTAAATCATTGACCTGAAGAGGAATCGTTCTCTCACCTGGAGAAAGTGAATCTGGAATAGTAAATTCTCCTATCCACTTTCCTGAATCTTCATCAAAAGTCAATATTGTGAGATCACCTCCAGCACTTAATAAATCAATATAGACTGATTCAACCCCATGTCCATCCTCTGCAAGTACACTAATTTCAACGGTATCTCCTCTGTAAACTATGTCTGGAGTGAAAACCCTAGACGTTACGACTGGTGCTGAATTTCTAATTTCCAATTCTTCAGTGGACTCCACTGTCGTCCAAACATCCTCCATAATTACAGTCACATTTTTGATTCCGAATTCTAACCCCGAATGCTCAATAACTACAGTCCAGATGGAATCATGGATTACAGAATCTCCATTCAGACCAACATCTGAAAGACTAATCAAACCCATTCCAAATTCTGACAAATCAATTGAGACACTAATCACATCAGTATCAATATCATCAATTGTAATCTCTAGATGAGAAATTCCTCCTTCCGTAAATAGTGCTCCTTCTCGGAATCCTATTTTCAAGATAGAAGGGGCAGTGTTTTCTGAAGCAGTGATGATAGTTGGATATAGAATTCGTTCAATATTTTGATGTTCAACGATACGCAAATCCGATGAATTCCCGTCACCTATGGGGATTCCGAAATCAAGAGTTCTTGAAATCTCATATACCAGTCCTGCTAACAATCCTTCATTAATCACTGCCCCGTTCGCCGAAAAATACTCATCCCCACTAATGTCTACCCATTGTGCAATTTCGACTTCGTGCCCATCAGCTAATCCTGTTGAAATTCCGATTACTTCGATTTGGGTATTTGTTGTATCACCTTTAGTTGGAAATGTATCGCCAATTATTAGTTCGTCTGGGACTACCCCGGTTTCTCTGAATCCTGTGACATTCAAATCACCACCATATGAAGGCCTAGTGGGCTCTCTTAGAATTGGCGAATTTTCGGGGTACTCGTCAGTTGTGTTGCCATTTCCTTCTACAAACATATAGCGAATTGTTCTATTATCCCAATCTGTCTGAGGTACGGTATACTCGAAAGTAAGATTATGCTCAGCCTGAATTTCTTCTCCGATAGGGCCAATAGGAGTTCCTGAGACATTCAACCAGAACTCATTTCTAATCACATCAACTTCGTAATTTGTTCCCGTCGCATTTGCCTGAATTGTAGAATCTTCAATTTGTCTTACTAAGCCAAATGAACCTGATGCAGTTCCTGAATAATGGCCATCTATAATCAGGCGATCTTCAACCGTTTCTCCGCCCATCTCCTCAAAATGTACATCTGCAACGGTTCCATTAACTTGAACTTCGAATTGTCCATCCTCGATTAGGAATCCAAATTCTCCGGCGCCTTTGATTTTCAGATATTGCTCTTCTCTAATCCCATCTAGCCATTTCTCTCTAGTTTTGAATTCATCTAAATCAAAGCTAAAGCTCTCTTCAGCTGACTGTAAACGAATTTGCATTTGTGCTTCAATTTGAGTGTCAGAAAGACGACGAACTCCGTTCTCGTCCCAGCTCTCAAAATAGAAAACGGACAATGTACCAAAAGCTCCTGATGTACTGTTATTGGAACCCCCATTGTATGAAATATTTCCATTCCCCTCAAGTCGAAGTCTTTCAGTAAGAATTCCATTCTCCCAATCTCGGAGAATGTATGCTTCATACACATTTGCTTCAATGCTGACATTGTCATTACCATCATTACTGTCGAAACTGAGAGAACCAGAACCTCTCATTTCAAATATCTGACGTGTTATTTCAATTCCTTCATAGGTTTCATTCATCCAAACATGATCTAATTCGAGTTCTAACTGGATTTTTTCCGTACCTGTATCAGCATTCAAAAATAGGCTTCCGTTACCTAGTTCACTAGAACTCAGACTTTCTCCTATTCTCTTTTGCCATCCTCTTCCCTCAAAATATAGACTCGATGCATTTTCATCGTTACTCTCGAGAGACCAAGTAGTCTCTCGAGTGATTTCATGGTCAGCAGCCGGTTGATTCCACATCGTCATGTCTAGGTGACGAAAACAAGTTGCCTCAGAAGTTACGACTGTAATATCAACTTCATCTAGGAATTCAGGTTTGCTATCTAGTGTAATGTCAACCTCTCCACCTGCTATAATGAATGATGAATTAATTTCTGTAGCAATAAGTTCCCCCTCGCGGTAGTGATTCAAGTCAATAATTACGCCACTGGGCAATGTGCCATTTTCGAAAGCGGGTTCAAATTCTACTCGATATCGATGAATAATTCCTAAAGACCAATTCAAATTGTCTGATGTGGTCCAATCATTTTCCCAATCGACTAGAATCTTGCAAGATATCTGAGGTTCACCTTCATTCGCTCCAACCATTCCACTCATTGGGGCGAGGAGCATTACAGAAAGTAGTAGGGCAGTCAAAAATTGCTTCTGCACAACACGACCCAATTCATTCATCGTTTGAACGCTCCCCCGTCATGATTGCCTAACAAGGGCTAAATCAGAACAATGGTTCTTCCCAATCGTCTTCTTCATCTTCATCGGTCATCCGCTCTTTCCAGAGTGAAGAAGGAACATCATCGTAAATCCCTGCATAGGGGTCTTCGTCCTCTTTTGATAGAGTATCTTCGTTCATTGCACGCCGAGCAAATTCTCTTGCATCGGGTTTGAACTTCCAATAGTGTATTCGCCATTCTCGTCCATCCCAAAGGGTGGTTTCTTCAGATTCTGTGGTTAGAAGATCGTAATCTTGTAATTGGTAGAACAGGTTTCGGTCTGTAGGTTCTAGAGCATTGTCAATAATTCTATTTGAAAATCCAAAGAAACCAAGAGCATGCTCGGCTATTGACTCAGCTACAATGACTTCCATTTCGATGTCAACCTTACGTCGAATTGCAAGCGTCAACTCTGCTAGCGTCATACCCATCGCATCTTCCTCCTGTAATAGAATATGAGACCCCGTTCTATATCAACAATCGCTTGTTCACATCACGAATCAGATATATTACATCCGAAGTCGTTAATCGAAACGGTATTTTCGCAATTGCATGGGAGATGATGCGCCATCTACCTTCCTTGGCCTTTCCGAGGATGATTTGGCATCTTTTGATATCGCCATTCTACCTATTCCTTTCGAGATGACCACAAGTTGGGGTGAAGGTACTGAGCATGGTCCAGCAGCTTGTATTGCGGCCTCATCTCAGGTCGAATTGTTCGATCCATTGCTCCCATCTGAACTGCCCTGTGGACTGAATTATCATACTGCCACAGCGTGGTCTTCAGAAGCTCCTTCTTTACTAGAACAATTGTCTTCAATCAAAAGTTACCTTGACCCTTGGATGACTGGTGAGGTATTCCCTCTGATATTAGGCGGTGAACATGGCATTCTTCCACCAATTATTGAATCACTTTCTGCTCATCCAAAACTCTCAGGAGATGTATCTCAACTCACCGTTATTCAGATTGATGCTCATGCCGATTTGAGAGATTCACTCAATGATGAGCGTTTCTCTCATGGAACTGCTGCTCGTCGTGCTCTAGATGTCGGCATTGGTGGCTTACTACAGATTGGAATCCGAGCTCTTTGCCAAGATGAGGCTGAATTTGCAAATACTGATAGTCGAGTTGAAACCTATTATGCTCGCGAATTATTCAATCCTATCAACGGGTCTGAGGGTTGGAATCGGTTGTTAGATAGAATTGATACTCTAGAGGGTCCCGTTTGGCTAACTTTTGACGTAGATGGATTAGATGGATTACTGGTCCCTGATACAGGAACGCCCGTCCCTGGTGGATTGAGCCACTGGGGTGCAGTAGAGATAATTGAGCGTATGTTTGCATCAAAGGCAGAGGTTCTAGGGGCTGATGTAAATGAAATTGCACCGGGCGCAGATAGCCCCTTGACTGAATTCAATGCTGCTCTCATGGCAACCAAGATAATTGCTTGCCATACTGCAACATTACTACACGCAAAGGGCGAATGATTGTAGGTATTAACCCCCACAGCGGCGCTATGCGCCGCTTGGTTGCAGCATTCGTGGTCGCTTCGATGCTTGCTGTTTCCACTGCGCCTGTGGTTACAGCACAAATTGGCCAACCGGATATTATTCAGGAGCATTGGTACCATTCCTATGCAACCCTAACTCTTGATGTCAATGCTTGGGCAGATGATTACCCCGAAATCATCAATCTACTAGTCGTCGGTCAAACGGAATTGGGAAGAAATCTCTGGTTGTTGCAAATTTCTGATTGGAGTCAGGAAACCAAACCAAATGGAACTCCAAAAGAAGTGGTTTACATCGATGGTGGTCACCATGGTAATGAGCACTTGGGGACAGAGTTAGCTTTCCTCGTTGCAGAATTTTACATCGAGGGTTGGGCAAATGGGGAACAAGAAGTCCTCGATATCTTGGCTACTACGGAATTACATATTCTGATTATGCTAAATGCAGACGGTAATGACTTCGATACGAGATGGAATTTCAATCAAGTAGATTTGAATAGAAACTACGACCACTATTGGAATACCTGCCCGACGACCCAGCCTGGAAGTAGTGCGTTCAGTGAATCCGAAACTCATTCGAATTCGATTTACATGAACGAGGTAGTACCTCATGCTGACCTGTATATCACAATGCACACAGGAGTTTGGATTATGCTCTACCCTTGGGGTAAATGGCCTGAGCAGCCTTCGGACTGGGAACTTTTTCATTTCATTCGAGATGATGTGCATGCAAACATATCTGACATTCCAATTAGGAATGCAAACCAAGGACTCTATCCAAATTGTGGAACCAGCCGAGATTACGGCTACGGTGTAATGGGATACCCGACTTTTACCTTTGAAACCGATGATGAGCAATTTCTTCTCGGATCTATAGATTCGGTATCTGATAGACTGGGAGAAGAGCTCGATGTAATGCGCTATCTTATCCAGAATGTTTGGTATTGGCGCGCTAGATTAGTTGTTGACGAATTCAAAATAGATGACGGAGACGTAACTTATTCTGTCAGCAACCTTGGTCATGCAAGTACTATGAATGCAACGCTTC
>JASMAJ010000003.1 GCA_030754395.1 Candidatus Thalassarchaeaceae archaeon
AATAATGAGATTGTCCTCATACACTTTGTGACAGGGTAATTCACCATTGATAATTCTAGTGAAGAGTGTTGGCTCATCACTCATCATTAACCCTCAAGATTTTGATATTTGTTCGGCCACTGAAATCATCCCTTCTAATTTCAGAGCAGTAGATAATTCAGTATTCATGACGGATGATGAATCTGTAATTTTTATTCCGACAGACTTCAATTCCGCAAGGGAAGATGCTGCGGATGCCAATGAATTCTCGTCAAGGCTTCCATTAACACAACTAGACATTATAGATGCAAGAGTTGCTGCTGTTTGACCTACTGAGTTTCCATCTGAAGAATGCAAATTCTTAATTTTCTTTTCAGATTTAGTAATTTCTTTCTCTACTAAGTTAGAGCCCCCGAATGTTGCTTCTTTTACCCACTGGCCCGCGTGTAATCCTGCGGCGCTGCCGCTAACTAAATCGTCTAATATCAAATTACCAGCAAGGAGTCCTTTACCATGCATCCCGTTGTGGGCGGAACGCCCTGCAGCGTACAACCCAGTAGCCCATTTACTGCCTTGCGATAGAGTTACTCGACCATGTTCATCTACAGGAGCTCCTCCTGTGGTGGCGGCAATAGTAGAGGAGATTGGTACTACATCTCGAGACATATCTAGGCCAGTTCGATTTTTGATTTGAGCGCGTGTCTGATTGAACCAGACTGAAGCATTAGAGTCAATGGCCCTCAAATCAAGAATGCTGTCATCATCCCCTGCCTCAGATAGATCGATGTCTTCGCCTGAGGCTTTTCTGACTCGGCCACCGGAACCAAGAAGGTCCAGGCTGAGATGCAAATCTGTGCCTCTAATAGTCAGAGGATGATGAGGTTGATTGGATAGACCAGAGAGTGTTATCCCAGCATCGGCGGCTAAAGATGCGCCTAGGCCGGCTCCATTTGCTGGAGATGTCCAGATGCCTTGATGCCCTTCCGTCGCTAGTATTATTGCCTTCGTTTGAATGCCTCTAATTTCGCCTGTATTAATATCTAAAATTGTAATTCCACGAACTTGATTATTATCCATTACTAATGATATTGGTTGTAAATCAGAACGTCGGACCACTCCTCTTTTCATTGCCTGTTCTTCAAGAATTCTAGCGATATTTCGTCCGGTTGAATCACCGCAGCCTGTCATTCGAGGCATGCTGTGTCCATGAACTTGGGAAGCATGTGGTAGCCCTCCATCTCTTCGACGGAAAACAAGTCCCCATCTCTCTAATTCAGCAACAACTTTGACCGCTTCTCCGCAGGTTCTCGATGCTGCTACCTTGTCTGTTGAATCGCCACCAGCGGTGATTGTGTCATCTCGGTGAGCACTTGAACTTACTTCATCAATAGAGGCCGCTAGGCCAGCGAGGTCATTACCGGCAGAACCAGAACCGATTCCTGATGAAGAAATCATGATTGGGATTGTTCCGGCATCAGCCGCAGCAATAGCTGCTCGCAAGGCTGCTGGACCTGCGCCAATGATTACCAAGTTCGAAGATTCCATGATTCTCAGCCTCGGCGAATGGAGAGGTAAACATGAACATGACGCTCGGGACTTTGTCCCGAATAAAGAGTCAATCCGCTAGTGCGAGTGCTATTCTGCGGACTTCGTATGCAGCATCAGACATTCTATGCCCCATGCTTTCCGCCTGAACTCCTGATGACAAGATGGTTCTAACTACGATTGACTCAACCGTCTCACCCTCTTCATTTCGTAATGTTACTTGCACCGGGTGAGGGCCTGATTGAGAATCGGGCCACGCCAAGCCTATCCATAGTACAATAGAGTCGGCTAACAGCCCCCCTAATGGTTCCACCAATCCTATTTTTCCCTCTGCAAAAGAAGTGGGGGCCTCGGGTTGTCTAGATGCTTTTGCAGGGATCCTCATTGTTTGAACTTCGGGCTCGCCTTCAGCAACTAGAATGTCTACCTCAATGATTTGGTCTCGTCCTGTGTGATTGTGAATCATGACGAACAGATCGGCCTGACCCTGACCGCATCTTGGCGGGATATCTAGGTCTAGACGCCATGGCTCTTCAGTGAGTGTTGCATCGCCATGGATTAACGAGTCTTCTAATCTATCTGCAAGTCTAAAAAGCCCAGGTTGCCATGCTCTTGTGTGAGCTAATAATCGCTTAAGAGTAGATAAATTAAATCTCGACTCGTCGGAAATAAGACCATCGATAGCAGATACCTTGAAGACTCGTCGTGTTTCACTTAACAGACCATTCTCATCCAACAGACCGATGTGATTCAGGTGCATCGCTTGGAGAAGATGTTCTACAGCAGATGCTGGAGTTTGATCAGAACGTACGTCTTGAGATAATCCCTCGACCCAATGATCCCATTGGCTAGCAGTTTCTGGGTCTAAGTGAGCAACAAGTAAGTCGGTCATCACTCTGTCGAGCGTGCTATCGTGAAGCGTTGGGGCGTGAAGAGAGAGAAGAGGGAATTCATTGGAGCGCATAGGGGTTGATTCTTCTAATTTCATTGTATTGAGAATTATTACAATATTCAGTGCTAGAACAAAACCTAACAAAATGGAAGAGAGTGTTGGACCGGCATCGAGATTAGATAAAGAAAAAATTGTTGCTGTAGCAATAACTGCGGCTGAAATTCTAACTCGTTCTCTAATTCTTCTCTCATCTAGCGTGTTAAGTATTCTTTCAACACCAGGATAAGCATTCATTGATTTGTATCCAGCTGCCCGTAAACGTAATCGATCTCGAGCTGACATTCTTGCGAAGGCAGCCGCCATTAGAGATGGAAAGAAAATAATAGTCAATATTGCGTGTAAACCGATAGCTATCTCTAATGATGCATCTTTCCACCCAATTAGAAGCAGAACTGTACTTACTGGTGCAATTAATGGGAGAAAATACCTCAATAAAGGAAGTGGGGTGGTGGTAGTTATTCTTGTCCAAAAACGCCTTCCAGCATCACGCGTTTTTACTCTTAGATTCAAGGCCTGTTCTTGGTGTATCTGTCGATCACTGTTCTCCGCATATGGAGTTGGAAGCGACTTGCGTGCCTTGCTCACATCTCTCCGAGATTGAACAGGGCTTCATTAGTTCGCTTATTTTGTAGAGAGAAAACGCTCATTATCACACCCTCACACTTCTTGAGGAGGGTGCGGTCGCAAAAACGGGCGTGTAGCATAGTCTGGATAATGCACCGGCCTCCTAAGCCGGGGACCGTGGGTTCGAATCCTGCCACGCCCGCCATCAACCAAAGGCCAATCCATGCCTTCGGCCTGAGGCGGAAACTTTGTGCAAGAAATTCTCGAATGGTATTCGGGCATGCATGGTTGAACGAATCTGTATGTCACATTCGGCAAGCGAGGATATTAGTTCCTCGCGTAAATCATCAGGGATTGCCAGCCGTCTTCCAACTAGTACATCATGAAGTTGTGCAATTAAATCGTCAGAATCTAGACCGTGAACATTCATCAGGCGGTCGACTTCTGCTAATGCACCGGCCAATACTTTGGTCTTACGACCTCTGATGTTTTCCCAACGCCATTCAACTACACGACCTCGTAAAGCTAATTCTAAGAGGTGCCGGCCAGCCTGAAGAGTAGTTGATTGAACTAAACGGTGGACTGCTGAACGATCTGTAGCCAGCCCCCTAATTTCAAGCATTTCTAGAATGAAAATTGCCTTTCGGACATTTCCATCTGCAATGTATGCTATATCACCTAAAACTCCTTCGTCAACTTCTATATTTTCGCTTATTGAGATGTTTTTCATAGTAGAAATTACGACATCGCGATCTGTAGATGGAATTCTAATCATTCTTGTTCGTGAACGTAAAGCATCAATAAGTCGAGATGGAGCTCTAGCAACAAGGATGAATCTAGATGCACCCCCTACTGTTTCCATCATTCTGCGCAGATACGCTTGTCGAATGGAACCAAGATAATCTGCGTCTTCAATAACAATTAGGCGACTTACAGGAATTGCCCCCGGTTTTATCTCAATTTCCTTACCTGCTGGGGCTATATCATCGGGTTTAGCCAAAGTGATGTTTCGGTCATAGGCATCCAGACTCAATCTCCCTGCTAATGTATCTGCTGAACCAGAGCCGCCGGGACGAAGAAATTGTTCAAATTTTGACATGGCGCCTCTTGTTCTAACTAAGTCGCGTGCCTGTAGAACATGAGTTGTTGATTGCCAACCAGGGCCGAGCATTTGCCGGGCAACTAGGCGCCAAGAAGCAGTCTTACCTACTCCCGCAGGTCCGGTGAGGAGTAAGTGCGGAGGTTCTGCTGCAATACTTGCATTGAGAAGTGATTGTTTTATCGAATCCGATACGGCTAGTTCATCAAAAGTGCGTGGAGCATGTGTACTTAGCCAACTCGCCACGATACACCGTGAGCGAGGAGGGTCTTGAAGTCCGCGTCTATTCAACGTGCCTTGAGAATCTTAAAACCATGCTCAGTTCCTTCTTTTCGTGGTTTTTGGAATATTCTGTATCCGCACTTGTGACAGGATTTGCCCACTGCTCCAATTTCAATCCATTCGATATGCCCGCACCGTAGACACTTGTAACGAGTCTCGAGGGGATCCATTGGTGAGCTACAATGATTGCAGGACACGTTGCCATCAACCTCGTACGGTTTTCGATCTGTGCGGTTGCAAGAGCGGCACTTGTAGAGTGTAAGCCTATTCGCCATCGAGCCGCCGACCTAGCAGCCCTTCTTCAATCTGCTCATTGGCTCCTCGGGCCCTTAAGGGCCCTTTCACATATCTTTACGAAGTTCTCAAATATCTTCTCACCATACTCTGAATCATTGACTTCAGGGTGAAATTGGAGGCCGAAACGATCTTGTTTTTCATTTTCCATGGCTTGAATCTCACAAGAACTGCTACTAGCCGTAATTATGAAGCCGTCTGGGATTCTTACCACCTCGTCATTGTGGCTTTCCCACACTGTTTGTGTGTCTGGAGTATCAGCAAATAAAGGACCGCCGCCATCTATCAAATTGATTGTCGCGGCACCAAATTCCGGCGCCGATGCTTCTCTTGCTTGCCCTCCATAGAAACCTGCCATAAATTGATGACCAGCGCAAATTCCTAGAATAGGGATGTCAAGCTCAAGATATTCTGCACAATTGCCAAGTTCTCCTGTCAAACCAACTCTTGCCGCGCCACCAGATAATATGAGGCCGTCTAATTCTCTCAAATTTTCGACTGTGGTATTGTTTGGTAATATCTTCGTATCCACGCCAAGATATCGCAACATTCGCCATTCACGGTGAGTCCATTGGCCACCATTATCGATGACATCGATGACCAGACGCCCATCGCTCATGTCAAACTCGGGTCATAGAAGGGTGATGAATGATGCCCTCTTAATGAATGAATTAGGCTGCATCGACACGCGAGTGATTGAAATAGAGAACTGTTGTCGTGGCGTTCCCTGCCCTGATGGTGTAGTGGCCTATCATGCAGCCCTGTCGAGGCTGCGACCCGGGTTCAAATCCCGGTCGGGGCGCCATTCATTCCTTTGATATCCACGCTTCAAAAGAGCATAGTCGAAGAGATGCACTGTAATCTCGCTTGATGTGGAGTTTTGAGGTTGGTTTTCCTGATTGGATTGGAGGTAGTATTGATTGGATTTGGGTATTAGTTGATTCAATCTCACTTTCTTCAACAATTACTCGGCCTCTAATCAAAGATGTAGATGAACGGTCGAGTAGTGGTATGATTTTTGGTAGAAGTTCAATAGTTCTGTGTGGGAGATTAACAATTACAACATCCCACTTTCCAACTATGTGCTCGTTTTCGGCAAGAAGCGTAGCATCCGCAATCCCAACCAATCTATTTTCATAAACGCGCGAAAGCGGAGTTGGTTCTGAGGGATATTTTCGTCGCTCCCACTTACTCAAATTTTCAAAGAGTAATCCTACAGCATCCGGATTCAAATCGGCAGCAAGCAGATCTCCAACAAGGTCTGGCTCGGCCAACAAGGGTGCTATTGCCGGACCAACACCACAAAATGGATCTGCAATTCGAAGTGGGCATCCTAATTCCTCACGCAACTGTTT
This sequence comes from Candidatus Thalassarchaeaceae archaeon, assembly GCA_030754395.1. Classification (GTDB taxonomy): domain Archaea; phylum Thermoplasmatota; class Poseidoniia; order Poseidoniales; family Thalassarchaeaceae; genus MGIIb-O1. Next base: position 6,071 of record JASMAJ010000003.1, read on the forward strand.
GGCAAGTGCTAAGGTTTCAAGACGCTCTGTTTGCAACTTAGTAGAGAAATAAGCCTTAGTAGGATCACATCGAATAACTCGACCGCTTTCCTTCACTGCAACAGTAGTTGAGAGTATCTCTGGTGGGGCAAACTCAAGAGTTGGGCCCGCTAGAACACTCCCTCCTAATCGCGCGCCAATAGGCTGTAATTGCCTGATTCTAAAATCGCCTTGGACTCCCTCGTCATTGAGAATCAATCGAACATGCGGATGGGTAGCCAACTTCGCACGAGCAATGGCATCAGCGTAAGGTGCAGCATTATCGTCTAAGCGAACAATCATCAGATCACCAATAAATTCGTGATTGGAGGGTAATGATTCGCCTAAGGAATCGATTGTCTCTTGATCTATTTCGTTAGCAAGTAAAGCCAACCAGTCTGTCTCAATTTTATCGTCAGGAATTCCTTCATGCACCTCTAATGAAAAAATTGCGAGGCCTTCTGGAAGCTCTTCTGGTGCGTTAGGGCCCAAGGGAATTAGACGAGAATACCCATCCTTGCTGGAAAAAACGCGCATGCCTACGGCACCCCATTCTCTGGCGCGAATATGGCCGAGAACAGCCTCGACCTCTCTATTTGGGACTCTCAGGTGGCGCATCACGTTGATGATGGGCAGACGCACCCCCCGCTTCACCATGACGGATGGCGCACTGCCCGCAGGGCTCTGGTTGATTGGCCTTGGACCTGGTGATTTGGGCTTGATGACCGCTGATGCAATAGAGCATGCCAGAGCCTGTGAATATCGATTCTTGGAAGGATATACGGCAACTCTTCCAGAAGACCAAGAACTGCTATTGGAAAGTGTGATTGGGCCATGGGAAAGAGCCATGCGACCTATGGTTGAAAAACCAGACAAAATCCTTTCAATCGCCAAAGAAAGTTCTGTGGCATTATTGGTGGTCGGAGACCCTATGCAAGCTACAACCCACATTGATTTAGAAAGTCATTGTGCCGAGCAGGGGATCGATTATTCAATTATACCTGGCATTTCCGCAACATCTCTAGCAGTTTCTATTTCGGGTATGCAATCATACCGTTTTGGCAGACAGGTAACTCTGCCTTTTGCTTACGGAGATTACCTACCAACTTCACCACTCGAATTGATTGATGCAAATTATACCAACAACCTACACACCTTGGTATTGTTAGATTTGGACCCAACAGGGATGGGTGTAGATACTCCTCAACCTATGATGCCTTCTCAAGCAGTAAATTTATTGCAAAAAATGTTTGAAAAATTAGTAGAAAAGGAAGGAAGTGTGCGTGAAAGCATGACGGTGCCTATTGTTGAGTGGGATGGGATTCTACTAAGTGATTTGGGAACTCATGAACAACGAGTAGTTTCAGGAGATTTACAAGATATTGCCACAATTGAAGGAGGACGGATTCATTGTCTGATTATTCCGGCCGAATTCACCGGAATGGAAAGAGAAGCCTATGAGCGCAGGCGAGGCTAATCCTCAAGCGTATTACAAGGAGCGAGATGCATGGCACGTGGACCAGCCGAGGTCAGTTTCCCGGGCGATAAGAACCGGAAGCGCAAGGTTAGAGTTCGAGGTATCAAGAAAGCCTCTAAAGAAATTCAGCAACGTTTGGATAAGAATCTAGAGACTCTTCTTGAAGACCCTGAGAGTTTTCTGCCTGAATTCCGTTGTGAATTAGGAAAACCTAGGCGAGATATGGTGGCAATGACGCTGCGGAATGTAGATTATGTATCTCAGAAACGTCATGATAGGCGTTGGCTCTCAAAGCGCATGGTGAAGAGACGCGGAGATATTGTCTGTAAGTCTCTTGCCGGCAGTCTTCTTGCTGCCGGAGAAGAAGACACCTCTACTGTGTCTGTTTACAATAGTCCAATTTACGGCGCATCCAGCTTTATCCGTAGAGGAAATGGAAAACAATCACACATGGTTGGAATCCAGAACTTTACTCACTCCAAACTCAGACTGTTGGTATGGGATGATCATGCAAAAGCTGGACATTGGTTCTTCTCATGGGATGGTGGTTTTGTTTGTTCCGGGATGGAGGCGAAGGCGCCGGAAGAGTGGATTGAAAGTAGTTTGAAAAACTCAAGTGTTACTTTCAATGGAGATGATGTTCGTTGGTCTAAAGGACTTGAAAAAGAAATTGTTGTAAATGAACAAATTACAGATTCGGGATGGTTAAAATTAGATTTTGGCAACGTGGTTGTTGGGCTCTGTAGTTCCTCATTATCAAAGACAAATGATGAACCATTTGTACCATCAATCGCGCTCGGGATGATGCCTCCAAAACTTTCAGCTGTTGTTGACGCAGAATGGATGTGGAGGCCAAAGGGTTGGCCTGAAGAACTCGAATTACCCGAAGAGGGTAAAGAACGTTTGAACGAAGTAATTCAAGCGTGGATGAATCTTGCAGTTCCAGATGATAAAATTGCTAGAGCATGTAAGAATGCGATTCTCGGCTCAATAGAAGAGGGATTCATCACTGGCAATTATTGGTTCGCCGATGATTCGCGCGACGAACTACTAGCTCACCTCCAAGGAACTGATGATGAGCGAAAGGCATTGGCGGTGATTTTGGATTCATTTGAAAGTGGAGTATATGTTAGACGTGATGGAGTTGTTTTGGATTCAGAGAATGATGTGATCCGATTTGATGATTCTTCGTGCCACTCCATCCTGATTGCCTTATGGGAAAAATATGGATTGGAGGTGCTTGAGGAATTGTTTGGAATCACGGACGAGGAGGCAAGTATGATTCTTAATAGGCAAATCAAAAGAAAACAAGGATTCGGTGCTTTCCTACGTGAACTTGGTGAAAATCTGTCTACATCCAAACGTTTGGATAGATTACCTTGGGAATCCGATTCGCTACCAAGTCCACTAAATTTCGCAGAGACTCTTGTCCGTAGTGCAGTTGAGAATGGTATTGCTTCGACTGTCTCGAAAGCACGTAAAGGAAAGGGATTGGATATGGCAATGGGTTGGGCTTGGCTCAATGTTCATAATAGAACAGAATCAGATGCTTGGAGATTTGATGAATCTAGCCGTGATAAAGGTGGAGATTGGGTTCCTGCCTTACAGGCTCTATGGGATGCTGCTGAAGATCTACTGCTCAAAGATAACTTAGATGCTATTGAAGATTACAAGGCGGCAATGGGCTGGTTAACCGAAGTTACTGGCGTTCAAGTTTGAACATTTATATGCCCTGTTTTTTAGGTATTAATCGCCCTTCCATTCCACCAGCAACCTCAATGACTTGTCCTGTTATATGACCTGAGATTTCATCAGAAGAAAGTATCACAATTGCATTTGCAACATCTTCAGGTGTTGCCAGCTTCTTCAAAGACATTGTTGAGGTAGCTCGTTCTACGAGCCCGTCATCAACGCCTTGTTGGATTTTCTTTGGTGTTATTGTCCAACCCGGTGCAACTGAATTTACTCTAACACCGCCAATTGTTGCAACGTCATTTTTTAGCGACATCAGAAGACCTGAGGTGATTGCCCCCTTTGCTGCGGCGTAATCGGAATGACCCGCCTCGCCGTATATTCCTGCTGTCGAGCCCACCATGACGAGTGAGCCGAATTTTTGTTTTGATGCCTGAGCCAAAAATGCTCGAGCGGTATTCACAGTTAGGTCTAGGTTAGATGAAATTGTGTCTGACCATCTTTCGGCGTCAATTTCCCATAGTGGCCTTGGCGGTGTTGGATAATGTCCAGCATTGGCGATGCAAATATCTAAATTTCCAAATTCAGAAACTATCTGACTGATCATTTCTGTCGCTTCAGCTGAATTGCGTAAATCTGCGCTAATTGCCTTTCCTTGAATTTCATCCGCCAAAGATTCAGCTGTTGATGATGAGTGATAGTGGACAATAACTTTGGCTCCTTCTGAAGAAAAGGCTTTACAAATTGCTTGGCCAATCCCTCCAGCTCCTCCTGTGACGAGAACGACTTTGCCATTTATTCCGGTTTCCATGTGTCTCTGTGAGGGATGTCTGTCTTGAATGCCTCGCTGAGTTGAGGGGTTAATGGGGTAAAGAGATCCATATCGCTACGGCAAAAAGTGAAACGCCCAGAAATCCGTTCAGAATTCTTGCCTTTTCAGGTGTTGAGAAAATTTTGCTAAGGCCCACCCCAAAGGCTGACCATGTGAGGACAGCGGGGTAACCTGCTGTAGCATTGATGGCGACTAGTGTTGCCTTACTTGCAAATCCTGTGCCGAATAGAGTGCCCCATGAAGTCATTAAAACTAGAAAATGAACCCATGCCTTTCCATTGACAATTTGTAACATCAATCCTGTTGAAAATCCTAATCTTTCGGTTTCTTTGCCTTCTTTTTCCGTTGATGGGGTTTGGAAGGCGATTTTATATCCTAAATATGCAATATATGCAGCTCCAATATATGTCAATAAGAGAAAAACTTCTTGATTTTCTTCAATGAATACTGTTGCCATACCAACCACTAATCCAAGCGAGGACCAACCGACAAGCATGCCGAGAGTAAGAGGAATGCTTGCTCGAAACCCATGTTGTGAGCCGTGGGCCGCACAGAGCATATTGTTTGGGCCTGGAGAAAAACACATTGGAACTATGAATACCAAAAGTGCAATCAGGCCCTCGTAATCCAAAACATCAACTCATGAAGTCACTTACTCACATTCAAGCAAGGGTTTCGAGGTGAATTTCACTCTGGGCAAGCGCTGTTGAAATGTCGTTCCATATGTCTTCGACATCTTCTATGCCTATGCTCATCCTAACATAGCCTGAAACAACTCCGGCCTCATGCCGGACTTCTTCAGGAACAAACATGTGACTAGAATTGAATGGGCATTCCACAAGGCTCTCTACGCCACCCAAACTAGTAGCTTCGAAAATCAGATTGAGGGATTTCATGAAATGTAGTGAGGCGGTATCTCCGCCCTTAACTACGAATCCAAGCATACCAGTTCCCTTTGGAACAATACGCTGTGCAACTTCATAATCTGGGCTACTTGGAAGGCTTGGATGATTGACTTGTTCAATCATGGAATGCGCTTCAAGACGCTTTGCAATTTCTGCTGCATTTGAAGTGTGTATTGGCATACGTGCATGTAGTGTCCTCATACCTCGCTCAAGGAGATAGCACATGTGTGGATCGGCAGCACCGCCGAAGTGTACTTTCTTAGGGAAAATTTGGGCTACCAAATCTTTGCTGCCTACTACAAACCCTGCAATCAAATCAGAATGGCCGCCTAGGTACTTAGTGGCCGAATGAATTACTAAATCAAATCCATAGTTTATTGGATTGCACGAATAAGGAGATGCAAAAGTGTTGTCAACAATTGCAATTAAATCGTGCTTCTTAGCAATTGCTATCATTGCTTCAAGATCGCAGACTTTTATCACAGGATTGGTAATTGTCTCAACATAGAGAATCTTTGTGTTTGGTTGTATAGCAGCCTCATAGGAAGCAGGGTCGCGCATGTCGGCCATTGTAACCTCGATACCGAATCTAGGCAAGTCTTCAGTCATTAGACCATAAGTTCCGCCATAGCAATCAGCACTTGCAACCATATGGTCGCCACTGGATAAAAGACCCATTAGAGTGGTTGATATTGCCGCCATACCGCTAGAGAATGTTTCTCCATCTTCTGCACCTTCAAGCGCTACTATCTTGGAAGCGACCGCTTCCGAATTAATGCTTGAAAGGCGAGAATATAGTGATGTGTGTTGTGCCCCATCGGCCCAGCCTTGATACCTCTCATCTGTGAGTTGGTATGTTGAAGAAAGGAAGACTGGCGTTACTGCTGCACCATCTACGTTCTGTGTGCCAGACCAAACTGCTCGGGTTGCAAATTCCTTGTCGGTGTGCTTCTCGTCCATGGCCCTCGCAGAGGGTACTATGAAATCAACTGAATGATATGCATGAAGGAAAAACGTCGAGAAAACGACGGTGTTTCCGGCAATAACCGACTAAATGACGGAAGAAGTTATTTCATACCGTCTAATCGGTAGCATGTGCCTCTAAGTGGATTGGACATGAAGGACCAGCGAATAATTGAGCTCCTCTCTGGAGATGCTCGGATGAGTACGCAATCAATCGCGGATCAATTGAATATGCCTCGAGTAACTGCTCATGATAGAATTAGGAGGTTGCAAGAACGGGGTATTGTTCGGAGATTTACTGTCGATATTGATGCAGGAGTTGTTGGGTCGCCGCTCAATGGCTTTATTCTAGCAAATTGGCAAGGAGAGAGGGGGTTGACAGACAGGAGGATGGTGGCCCAAGAGATATGTGAATTATCATTTGTCAAGAGTTGTCACATTGTTACAGGACAGTGGGATTTCATAATACAAGTCGTGGCTAAAGATATGGAAGATCTTGGAGATGCAATACTCGATCGGTTGTCTGGTATTGAAGGAATGGGTCACACTCGGACTATGGTTTCATTCTATGATTACGGGGGGCCCGCTGAGGCCTTATCTTGACCGTTCAGGAATTGGCCCATTCTGCATATTCAGAAGTGGTTTCAGCGGCAAATGCGATAATCATCGGTACGTCGTAGGGGTGTTCTGAAGTTATTATTGAGATTAAGTGGTCCTTCTTTGAAAATGTAGTCTTGAATTGAATTCGCCATTCCTCAGCACTCTGAACTTCATCTTCCCACTTGAACATGGATGTGATTGAATGGCGTTGGGCGCAAGCTGCTAAATCTTGGGAAATAATGTTGTAACACCACTCGCCAACAAGGGGCTCCAACCACTCAATTGGTAGTGTGGTTTGCACTACCCATACTTCGTCCGCCATATCCTGCCGCACGCATACAAGGCAATCAATTCGATGGTGAAGTTTGAATGCCTGACGTCACTCGACGGTTCTGCGGTGCTGCGGTGGTCGACTACACACAACCCATCGATACAGGTGAAATTCCTGAATCTGGGTCTCACTTTGATGTCATTGTAGTTGGAGGAGGGCCGGGGGGTTCTGCTGCCGCGGCATACAATGCAATGAACGGTTGCAAGGTGCTTTTGATAGAAAAAGAAGTTTGGCCTAGAGACAAAATTTGTGGAGATGCTGTCGGTGGTAAATCGCTCTCTCATGCTAAGGAACTTGGCGTACTAGAGTTGGTAGACAACTCTCCTCACTATGTCGTGGATTCGATTGTTTTCGGTAGTGCTAATGGTTCGGAAGTGCGTGTAATGTTGCCTAAGGAGGCTTACGAAGCTAAAGGTCTGCAATCAGGATATGCACTTCCTCGAAAACAATTTGACTTCTTCATGTTCCACAGGTGTCAAGAAATAGTTCGTGAGAATGGTGGAGTGGTAATTCAAGGATTTACTGTTCTTGATGTTATACACGAAGGTACGGGTGATGATGAAAAAATCACAGGAGTTAGTGGTAAGTTCGGTGGCAAGCGTGGTGCTGGTGATGATTTTGAATTCTCAGCTAATCTAACAATAGGGGCAGGAGGCTACAACTGCCCAGTGTCACGAAAAATCACAATCGACATGCACGGAGAGGATCACAATGATCCTAATCACTTCTGTGGAGGATATAGAGAATATTGGGAAAATGTAGGTGGCCTGGAGGGTAATGATGGTCCGATTGAAATTCACTTTATCGATGAGGTTCTTCCAGGTTATTTCTGGCTCTTCCCTGTTCGAGATGGTCTAGTAAATGTGGGAATTGGTATGTTGATTTCAGAACAACGGAAGTTGAAAGCAAATCGAAAGAAGTCTCTCAAGAAGGTCCAAGAATGGGTTATCAAAGAACATCCGAGATTCAAAGAACGATTCGCTTCGGCAAATATGGTTGAAGGGTCTGGTAAGGGGTGGCAACTACCATTCGGCTCGCCTCGCAAAAAGGCCCCTTCATTTCAACCGAGACGGAATGCAATGGCGGGCGCAATGACTGTTGGCGATGCTGCTAGTTTGGTTGATCCTTTCAGTGGAGAAGGTGTTGGAAATGCACTTCTCTCGGCTAAACTAACAAGTGAACATTTCAACAAAGATTCACATTCACAGGGATTTCCTGCAGATGCTGCTATTGCCTACATGGAAAATCTCTGGGATATATTGGGTAAAGAATTGACGAATTCAACAAAACTACAGAAATTGATGAAATGGAAGAGATTGAGTAATTGGTTCGTCAAGAGGGCATCGAAGAAGCCGGAGATTGGTGAAATGATGTCGGAAATGATTGCAAGTAAAGACACGCAAGAGATGCTTTGGAATCCTTGGTTCCTGTTCAAGACAATTGTATTACCTTGAGGTGAAAATATGGATGAATTAGACAAGACTCTTGCTGGGATTAAGGTTGTATTTCTCGACCTTGATGGTACCATTTATCTTGGAAACAAACTCATAGATGGTTCTCTCGATTTTCTCTCTCGAATTGAAGAGGCAGGGATTAAGAGATTCTTTCTTTCAAACAACTCTAGTCGCTCGGTCAAACAATATGTTTCAAAATTGAATGAGATGGGAATTCCTGCAACTCCTGAAGATGTGTTACTATCTACTCATGACCTCCTAGCTTGGTTGGCAAAGGAAGGAGTGGGTGATACCTATTTGGTTGGCACCGAGGGAATGCGGGAAATGCTTGAAGATGCAGGCATCAATACAGACTCTGTAAGTCCGCAGTACGTCGTTCTTGGCTATGACACTGAAATTACATATGAGAAGTTGAGTAAAGCCAGTATCCATTTACACAAGGGTGTTCCATTGGTAGTCAGCCACCCAGATATGGTGTGCCCATCACCAGATGGTGGTCTGCCTGATACCGGCGCCTACATGGCGTTGTTTGAAGCGACGACGGGGGTCAAAGCAACGCATGTTAGTGGCAAGCCAAATGCGGGAATGATTTTGCATAAAATCGAAGAATTAGGATTGAAACCTGCTGAATGTGCCATGGTTGGAGATCGTCTCTATACCGATATGGAAATGGCTGAAAGATCTGGGGCGCATGGGATTCTTGTTCTCTCTGGCGAAGCCACTCAAGAAGACTTAGCCAATGCGCCACAAAATCCGAGTCTTGTGGTTGAATCTGTCGACCTACTCTGTCGGCGTGGTTGTTGATTGGATTTTCAAAACTCCACGTAACTACAAGGGTGTCAAAATGATACTTCTTGGTACCTGCTAGGGGTGGGTTTCAATAGTGGATGTGTAAGAACTACACTCCGTGGAGAGAGACTGGAGCGTCCAAGATGGTTCTGACTGCGATTTGACTGCACTCCCACTTGTTAGGACTTGGCCGGGTCTTGCCCCTTATGCAGAGGCGGTAGAACGGTTAGTCCTCATGGGGGCGATTGAAGATGAGGAGTTACGCGATGTGTTAATGCGTACACCAAGGGGGATTCACGCGTTGCCATTACCCTTACTCGATGAAAGTATGAATATTGAGAGCAGTGCTTTGCGAATGCCTTGGTGGCAAGACATAGATTCTCCAAATTCTCTACTCCCTGGTGTTTACGAAACTGCTCAAGTTATACAAATGTTAGAATTAGAAAAGGGAGATTCCGTCATGCTTGTAGCACCGAGGGGGAATTGGTGGACTGAGATATTGATGCAATTGGGAGCAAGGAGATTGCGAATTGTTGAAATTGATGAAAGGAAAAGAGTGGAATTGCAACAACGTTGGGAAGAACTGCGGTTGGATATAGTTGCCGAAGCGTGTGATTGTCAGATTGAATGGGCATCAATTTCTGATGCTTACGAAGATTCTCCAGAAGGAGGATGGGATAAGATCCTCGTTACTGGAGGACTTCCTAGAGCCCCCATTGGGCTTCTAATGCGCTTATCAAAAAACGGAATTGTTGTTGCCCCTATTGGTGAGAATTCAGGTACCGTACTACAAACAATAAGCCATCAAGGAGGGGGCGAATTTCAAGCTCAATGGTTAGCTATATGGAATGTTGATATGGTACAAGATGAAGCGGCTCAAACACTCTGTGATCTATCTCCTTATGTTGATTTGGATGTGAAAGAAAGTGATGGTGATTTTAGTTCAATAAATACGGCGTGGATTCATGCAAATGATGAGCCTACTAGAGATAGATTAGGGCCCGCGGCTCTTCTAGATATGATTGAAGAAGTGTGGAGTGAAGTTGAGGCAACAACAGATGGGTATGGTACTGATGTTCGCGATGTTCTTGCTCAGGATTTGTTCAAGATGGGTAATGTTTTGCAACGATTAGGAATTCTTCGTGTCGCCGCAGAGCATCATGGGACCTCGTACATGCTCAGCCCCTCTCCAGAAGCTGCATGCTATCTTGGAATGACATTTGCCGCTGATGAAGAAGATGGTTTGGCCTGGCAAAGGAAGGCAATTGAGACAAATCCGGAGTATGGGGGTTCTTGGAATGAAA
>JASMAJ010000040.1 GCA_030754395.1 Candidatus Thalassarchaeaceae archaeon
GCAATCGATAATGAGTTTCAGATTAGTAGAAATCCTGTTTCAAAGGAAGATGCTGAATCTTTGCTTCCATCCGAAGAAATAGAATTAGCATCAGAATCTGAATGGCATTTAGCCTTCGACAATGGATTAATTGAGGGGTCAGATGAAATTGAACTTCTAGCAGATCGTTTGCGTGGAGATTATTGGGGCAAATATGTCGATGGAAGGCCAATGTTAGCCGAGGATTGGATTATGATGATTGGCAAAAAATGGGACTCAGGTTCTGCAATTACTCATCCAATTCTACGAGAATCAATAGAGCCCGACTTCGTTAGACTAGTTAGACGAGAATCTAAATCATTTTCAGAATCTCAGCGATTACCTTTGACTCGTGATACTACCAAGATTATTCGCGAAGAGGTGGTGCTTGCTATAGTTCTAGGAATCATTCCTTCATTTCTCTGGGCCCATTTCAATGCAACTCCAGGATATATCGAGACAGGATGGCCCGGATTAGTCCTCGGTGGGGCAGTTCTAGGCCTATTGACTGGGTTATTCTGGCGTCCAAAAACGACTTCCTATCGTATTGGTCGAAATTGTGGAAAGGTGAAAGCAAACAAATAATCATTTTATTCGATATTTCCTCTCTTTCAAATCATTGTGATATTTGCGACCGATTTCATCGCCCTTACCCTCGATCCATTCACTGAATTTGATGACTCCCATTGGGTTCTCATCCGAAGCCACGAGACCTTGCATCAGCCCCTTAATCTCCGCGCGCGTGATGACCATGTCTCGCAGGAACAGACCCATGGCTTGCCCAGCCATCCAACCCATGAGGGGCGGAACGGGCATGATGATTCTGCGAACACCCATGCTCTTGCCGATGAGTTTGACGAAGTCCTTGTAGCGGTAAGTTTCGGGGCCAGTAGCATCTCGGGTGATATCCTCATTGCCAGCACCCAGTTCAATTGCTATTCGGGCAACGTCGCGCACATGAACCGGTTGAATTGGATATTTTCCCCAGCCGAAGTAACCGAATACCGGCATGTATCTTAGCATCCAAGCGATGTTGTTCACCAGCACATTTCGTCCACCACCAAACAGAACAGTTGGCCGAATAATGGCATAAGAAATCCCGACATTTTTCAGATTCTCTTCACTGTCGACTTTGCCGGCGAAGTAGGACCAACCTGGGGCTTGATCTGGATGGGCGACGCTAAAGTGGACAATGCGTCGTACACCTGCTTCCTTGGCAGCCTCGAACAAGATACCACAGTTGCGAGTCGCGATTCCATGGTCAAATCTCTTGCTTTGGTGATTGTAACGGACCCAGTAGGTGTTGTACAGCACATCTGCGCCGCGGAGTGATTCAACCAGTGCCGCTTTGTCCTCGAAATCAAGCGGGTGAACCTCAACTCTACCATCAAAGGGATCGTCGCGACCTACCGCATTGGTCAAGGTTCGTACTTTTTCACCCTGCTCTAGGAGTTGATGTGCAATCCATTTGCCTGTGTATCCGAAGGCACCTGTGACAACATGCAGTGCTTCAGTCACAGCCCTGCTGAGAACTAATCATTGATGAGATTAACGAAGTTCAGATGAACTCAGCAAGGTATCCAACCGATTCATACAATGATGGCCCACTACTAAGGTAGTACATCGAACCACGTCGGCTTCGTGAATCTTCAGGAGTCGAATTCCAATTTGAAGCACATTCGCCGGTGCAACCATCTGCGAAGGCCACATACACCCTACCCTCTCTATCTATGTGGAGGTCGTTGAAGTCTAGCAGATTCCTATTCGATCCTCCAATGTCTCGGCAGTCACCACTGTTCAGACAGATGCTGCCCACTTGTACAGGGTCTGGCGAAACTCTGACGGTATGGAAGATTGGTTCTGAATCCAAGGCGTTGAGGCTGTAGGTGATGTACAGGTAGTAGCTGACATTGGCGGGCGCGTAGTGCGCATTACCATCCCACGGCTCCCCATCGATATCGGATTGGTTCAATTCACTCGCGTTCTCACTCCCAAGGTAAGTAACTGCAATCCTTCCTGGATCTCCTGCATCAACCTGAGGGAATACTGTCGAGATAACCGCACTCGGACTGATTCGGATGCTGGTCTGCTCCCATGTATCTCCTGAATCAGTACTTCTCGACATGTAGACGCCTTCGTCTGCCCCCGTCCAGATGTGATATGCATTGGATTCAGTATCGGTCGCAACCTCAGAATTCTTGCGAGGATTGGGTGTCCCTACGTCCTCACCCATGGTTCGATCAAACCAACTCAAACCATTGTCATCGGAAACGATGACGGTTGGTGTCCCAACTCGAGGTGTGACATAGACTGTGCCATCCGGTGCAGAAGTGATAGCTCCATGGAGTCCACCATTAGTTGTGGCCAATCCGAAGATTAGTCCACCGGTGTTAAATGTGGCACCACCATCAAAACTGGTGAAACAGAATATTCCGGCGAGTTTGTTGTAACAATAGTACACCGCTGTCTCGTAGTAAGCCTGAGTAAACTGGCCGCCGATTCCATACCCACTGCTCGTCCAAGGACCGGTTGCCAGTTTGATATGATCATTAATTGGAGTCGTACCGGAATCGTGTGGATTGCCCACCCATGTTCCCCCATCATCATCACTATAACATATCCAAGACGTCTCTAAGCCCTGCATCTGCACGTTGAATACTCGATCCGTTATCGGATCTACCCACCCCCACGGATCATTGGTTTGGAACGCACACATGGGACCTGCGACGTCCTCCCAGGATTCTCCGTGGTCACAAGAACGCATGACCTTCTCAAAAGCAATGAAGAAAATGCAACCACTCGACGTGACGCCTATGCTGGGTTCGGCTCCATCTTCACCTACATCACTGAAGGTGAATTCTAATGGGATAGCAACTCCTTCTACTGGCAATCCATCAGGTCCGGTAATGAACCAACCCTCTGGAGGACCGGTTTCCTCAGGTTCAACTTCAGGCCCGTCATTGGAAAAACAACCTGAAACCATGACCGAAATCATCAGGACTCCGACAAGCAATGCCCTGGCTTTCATATTGCTCCGTCCCGACAGGTTACACAATTACCTTACTAGTGGATGATATTCGCAAAATATCATTCTCGATTTCTATCATCAATCTGCAAACCCGAGTTTCCAGTTAGTATTCTCCACTTCCCTTGTAGAACGCCCAAGCCATAATTCCAGTGTAATGTATAGGTGACAATCGAAGAAAGAAAAATTGTCAATGCTGATTTGCTTGGAGAATTTCCTTTGGCAGAACCGTACCATGCTAGAAGGTTGTATAATAGCATCAGAGGAGGGAGTGTGTGCACTCCAGCTCGTGGCCACCCCATTTCAGGGAAATCCCAGAATTCAGGCCAGATGATTCCTCCATTTGCCAATCCCCAGAAGAAGAAGGCAAACGCAGCAGTAACTAATGGTGGGAATGTTGCAACCATTGTATGTGTGAAAGTATGTAATTCGGCGTACTGGTGACTAGCAAGAGTTCGAACAAGACCATAGTTTCGGATTTGCTTTTTGACGCGTGAAAGGTTTCTTCTTCGATGCCACATAACCGCAGTTCTATCAGTCCAAAGTTTGTGACCAATAGCACGAATTCGATGATCAAGCATTACATCTTCAGCACCTATGGCTCCTTCATCAAATCCACCAACTTCCTCTAGCACTTCTCGGCGATATCCAGAATTTACTCCAGGTAGTTGTGATGCCTCTTCAAGGTCAGCAGTTCCTAGTGTTCCATAATTTGTTCCTGCTGTGAAAATGGTGCTGCAGAAGGCTACATCTATGACTCTCTGCCAAAGTGTTGATTCCTCTACAGGTGCAAAATTAGGCCCTCCTACTCCTGCAACTTCTTCTTTCTCAAACCATCGAACTAGTTTCTTGACCCAATCTATTGGTACGATGACATCATCATCCGTGAATAACACAATTTCAGATTCAGTTTCTCGTAAAGCCACATTACAGGCATCAGCTCGAGTTCGTGAGCCTTCATCATCGATGAATCGCACACCTGATTTCTGTGCAACACCTTTTGCTGGGTCTTCATTTGGACCTACAACGACAATTTCTAAGCGTCCCTGATAGTTTTGTTGTGATAATCCCTGTAGTACTATGTCCAATTCCTCAGCGTTCCTAACGCTGGGGATAATGACGCATACAGAAGGGCCGCTCACGGCTCTCGCTGGACCCTTCTGTAATCAAGACCACGCATCAGATGTCAGGGGTCGTTACTAACTCGAGGGGCTAGGAAGTATGTCCAAGAGGCCCCTCCTTCATTACTATTCCAAGTTAGTCGTAGAGGATATCTGTCTTGGAATTCAACGGTTACTTCTTCGGTTAAGCCACCGGCTAACTTGCGAGTTAATGGGTCAAGGAACTGGAGTGAATATGTCGATTGAGTTGGTTTTGGAGCAACGAGTTCAGACATTTCTCCAGCATCAAACCGAACATTCACACCTTCTCCAGCCTCAACGGTAACCGAGACAGTCATCTGGTTCTTGTCTAGACTCAAATCAACAAGTTCTCCGACGAATTTAGCAGCCCTTAGTGCTCTAGAAAGTCTCTCAGCACTCAAAGAGGCCCTACATTCGAAATCTAAATCCGGCTGTCTTGGTTCATTGATTGAACCTGTGTCAAGTCCACGCAGAATCCTATGTACTTCGCCAACACGGACGTTGATAGCACCAGTTGCACCATCGTAGTCCAACTCTACAAGATCATTAGGGCCGGCGAGAGTAAGTAAATCGCGAAGCTTACCAAGTTCGAGGCCAATTTCGACAGGTTCAACTTCATAAGTTTCGAAGCACTCATCAGCTACGGTAACTGAGAGTAAAGCAACATGCGAACCGTCCACAACGGTGGTACTGAGACCATTTTCACCCCAACTTAATTTTGCTTCTTCAGTCAAAACTGAGAGAAGATCTACAATTTCTCGCATCAACTGCTGCTTTGCAGTAACCCTAAGCATACCATCACCTACTTGCACCCCCTCAGACGGGCAGTTATTCATACTATCCAATCAGTATGCAGAATAAAACAACTCTCAACGACCCACTGTGTGTGTCGAAATAATATTCAGATTACTGGTATTCCCTGAACTTCTTTCCGCAGTTCTTACAAGTGCATATTTTTGTCTCCGGCTCGTCCGAACTTCTAGTTTGCATCAGAACCACAAAAATCTCGTTGAGGTCACATTCAGGACATCGAATGTCACCAACGCGCAAGGTGCCTCGTGCTATTTCTTCTTCAACAACTTCAGTCAAATGTTTGAGGTCCGCGACCTCTGATTTTGCTGTGGCTTTAGACAAGTCAACAGTTTCACCAGTCATAGGATCTACGAACTCGGCACCTTTTCCATCAGAACCTGAGAGGGGTCCTTCATAGCCACATTTGTAGTTCGTACAACGAATATTTCCACCCGGTCCCATGAATCCTAAAGTACCACATTCTGGACAGAACATCCTCTCGTCTCCTATTACTGTGTACGCACAGACCAGTAGTGCTCAATGCACCTGTACTTCAACTATTCTGAGTGTCGAATAAAGAATTTTTCAAGCAATTACTGCTGCAGTCAGGCGCCATCCAACCCAAGCTAGTCCTACACTACCAACTAGAGTGATTAGAACCATTGTGATGGAATTGGAAGGATTGTTTTCTCCAATTCTAATTGCATCAACTGCAAATGTCGACATTGTTGTGAACGCGCCAAGTACTCCTGTTCCAAACAACAGGATACTCTCTTCACTAAATTCTGAACCAGCAGCGATGGCTCCAAACATAGCGCCAAGAAGGAAGGAACCAGCAAGGTTAGCTACCATAGTACCCCATGGCATTGATTCAGATGGAATCCATTGCTGTAACAGATACCTTGCAACTGCACCGATAGCTCCTCCGGCGGCTACAAAGGCAATCAGGCGCAAGTCCATGCACAAAGCCCGTGTTCAGTCGTTTTTGATGCCTTCGGATTTCATAGGTATCATGCGCGGGATTGAAGCCGGATGTGGATTCCGGGGTATTGTGAAGTTGCACTATGATTGGCGAATGGCACGTGTCATCGATGATGATGGCGTAGTCATTGATGAAGTCATTTGGACTTCTAAACGCTCTGCTGGTATTGTTGCCGACCGCTTATTCGATTTGCAACGTGGTCGATTAAGTGCAGAGGCCAGAGTGCTTACCGAGCGTTTTCCCGATGCAGAAGTTGACTCTATGGGAGCAATGTCTGATCTGGATTGGCCTTCTCTTGAAGATGATGAGCTGAAAATTTTTGAAGCCGCAGCACCTATTCTTGCCAAAAGAGGAGTTGCAAATGCAGCAGGTGATGTTGATCGCCGTCTAGATATGCTTGTCTCTTCTGCAGCAGAACTACGATCTTCCTGGACTACAAATGAGTCGCGATGTGTTGAATGGACTGGATTATTTCTTTCAGAAGTAGATCTTGATGCTCAGCGAAATGATATTCCAGAAGCAATTGCTGAAGCAGATTCGATCGAATCTGCAGCCTCGATTCTGGGTGTTTCTGCACCCGCTTATTCTCCTTCTGATATTGAGTGGGAGGCTCTTAGAGACCATGCAAAGGGGGTAGTGGAACTTACTGAGAGATTAAGTTCTCATGAGGATGCTATTCGTGATATTGCTCAACAGCATGTCCCTTCACTTTCTGCCCTAATCGGTCCTCTTGGAGCAGCTCGCTTAGTTACTCTCGCTGGTGGAAGAGAGCGTCTTGCTCGAATGCCATCAGGTTCTCTGCAGGTATTAGGAGCTCATGCGGCAATGGCCGCTCACCGCCGTGGTGCTCCTCCTCCAAAACATGGAGCAATTCTATTCAGTATGCCTCAAATTTCCAAATCACCACGTTGGGTTCGGGGTAAGATTGCTCGTTTCCTTGCAGGGAAGGCTTCCATCGCCGTTCGCTGTGATCATTTTGGGGGTGAGCCATGGAGGGATGAGCAAGTATCTGCGATTCATCTTGAAACTGAGGCAATTAAGGCAAAATTCCCCAAGCCCCCTAAGCGTAGGTGATTTCTTTGGCAAAACCAGTCCAACTAGGTTGGGGAGTACGCCGAGAAGGCCGCAGTCTATGGACAAGAAATGCGGTCAAAGGGGTCTCAGTAAGAGGCGAGAGACGCAAGAG
>JASMAJ010000041.1 GCA_030754395.1 Candidatus Thalassarchaeaceae archaeon
GGTCAAGGCTGCTGCATCTAGCGAGGCTTGTAACGGTAAAGTCGGTAATTCACTTAGCGTTTGGACTAAGGGATGCCCAGTCATTTTCGTTGGTGTAGGTAAACAAAGTAAATTGAATCACAAGGGTGCAAGAGATGCAGGTGCCAAATGCCTTGCTTCACTCTCAAAGGATCACGGGACTAACATTGTTGTTCGTTTTACTTCAGGTTGGAAAGTTGACCAGATGGCGGCCTTTGCTGAGGGAATGATATTACGAGATTATGTATTTGACAAATACCAAAATAAGGACGATGATGATAATCAAGAAAAAGGCCCTTGGTCCCTTGTTTGTCAGACTGGAGAGAGACATTTAGATGAGCTGAAGATAGCAGTCGAAAGGTCTTCTGCTATAGCAACAGGAGTACACCTAGCTCGAGATTTGGGAAATGAGCCTGCAAACAGATTGTACCCTGAGGAATTTGGTCGCAGAGCTCTCGAGTGGGCAGATGGGAAAGAAAATGCAGATGTTGAGGTTTGGGATTACAAGCGTCTTCAGAAAGAAGGAATGCATGGTCTGATTGCAGTAGGTAAGGGAAGCATACACAAACCATGCATGGTATTCTTCCGCCTCAATTCAGATGCTCAGAAAGAGAATCAAGTTCCTAGTATTGTAGGTAAAGGAATCACTTTTGATTCAGGAGGCCTTTCGATAAAGGGTGCTGCTGGTATGGATGAGATGAAACTCGATATGCATGGTGCTGCTACTGTTTTCGGACTGTTCCAAGCGCTATATGCAACTGGCTACAAAGGGCGAGTCAACGGTATTGCTTGCATGGCTGAAAACATGCCTAGTGCCGAGGCTTACCGACCAGGAGATGTCATTGAAACCTATTCTGGTAAGACAATTGAGGTCCTCAACACCGATGCCGAAGGTCGTAATGTTCTCGCTGATGGCCTTTGGAAGGCTGGTGAGTTAAATCCATCATATATCATAGATTTAGCAACACTAACCGGTTCAATTGTCGTTGCTCTTGGTCATGAGGCCACAGGATTATTTTCCAATGATTCCTCATTGTCGAAGAGATTGCAAAAGGCAGGCGATGCAGAAGACGAAATCACTTGGCCCATGCCTCTTTTACCGGCCTTTGAGAAACAGATGACTTCCTCTAAGATAGCAGATGTTCGAAATCAAGGAAAAGGTCGTTGGGGTGGTGCTAGTCAGGCAGCAGGATTCCTGAAACAATTTGTCCAAGAGCGCCCTGATGTTGATGGAAATAAGTCACAGATTCCTTGGGCGCATTTGGACATAGCAGGGACTGCTGGAATTTGGGCTTCTGCAACAAATGCTCTTGTTGGACATGGAGCAACTGGAATCCAAGTCCGTACTTTACATCGACTAATTACTCAGGACTGATGATTAAGCAGTTTCATCTTGATCATACAGCGATTCATCAGGATTCTCTTGAATAACAACCATTTCATTATCAATCTGGATTCTGGTCTGAACCTTAGGTTTGCCCTTCAGTGTAAGAGCCATAATGCCTCCAATCATTAGAAGCAAGAGTGAACAGCATAAGCCACAGAATCCGCCACCCATTCCCAGTAAGCTGTTAACCGGGACTTTTTCTTCACGAATCATGACATCTACTGACCGGTCTTCATTTTCAGTAAATTCTATTACAAAATCATCAGATGTGTAGACATTGATTTCGCCAATGTAATCGTATCCAGGAATTATGTCATAATCCTCGCAATCATCCCATTCTTCACAAGACGAGAATTCGCTCCTACCACCATTGGAACCTTCATAAATTTCTATATCTACTTCATAACCTTCTTCAACATATACTAGATAATACGCGTCCCAAATTAATTTTTCAGAAAATGTGGTGGAAGTATCTCCAGTCCAATATTCATCTCCAATAGAATCATCATCCCACCAACTAGTGTCAGAAGCTGACGCTCCCCCAATCGCAAGAGCTGCTGCGCTAATCAAAAGCAGAACGCCACCAATACTCAAGGTGACTTTGGTCATTACGTGCATATTCGATGGAATAGGAGGTGTGACTTTGAATCTTTAGTTAGTTTCAGTTTCGTCATCAGTGTCTACGACTTCAAAGTCAGCTTCCACTACGCTTTCTCCTTCGCCATTCCCATCTGCTTCTGCCGCTTCCTGTTGTTCAGCCATTTCAGCCGCAGCGGCTTCATACAACTTGGTTGAGACCGCGTGCATTGCTTGTTCTAATTCAGCCATCTTAGTTTGAATTGCAGCTTCATCAAGATCGTCGAATTCGATTGGAGTTCCATCTGCGATGATAAGTGCTTCCAACTCTTCGAGCTTCTCATTTACAGGACCCTTATCTTCATCAGTTAACTTATCACCAGATTCTTCCATCATTCGACGAGTCTGGTAGATGATACTGTCGGCTTGATTACGCAAATCGACACGAGCCTTACGACGTTTATCTTCTTCAGCAAATGATTCCGCTTCACTTATTTTCGCTTTAATTTCATCTTCAGAAAGAGAGGTCTGACTTTCTATCTTGATAGATTGCTCAGTACCAGTTCCAAGATCTTTAGCAGATACATTGACAATCCCATTTGCATCGATATCGAATGTTACTTCGACTTGTGGGATTCCACGAGGTGCAGGGGGAATCCCCATCAAGTGGAAGCGGCCAAGAGTAGTATTGTCCTTGGCGAAATCTCTTTCTCCTTGTAATACATGAACCTCAACAGCTGGTTGATTATCAGCAGCAGTCGAGAATATCTCCGAACGTCTACTTGGAATTGTAGTGTTTCGCTCAATCATCGTTGTAGTAACACCACCTAGTGTTTCGATGCCCAAGGTTAGAGGTGTCACATCTAGGAGAAGGACATCGGTTACTCCATCGTCTCCTACAATTATTCCAGCTTGGAGAGCAGCGCCTACTGCAACGGCTTCATCAGGATTAATTCCCTTGAAAGGAGCCTTACCTGCTTCTTTCTCAATTGCAGTCTGTACTGCAGGAACGCGAGTTGAACCACCAACTAGGATGACCTTGTCTACATTCCCTTTCTTCAAACCCGCGTCCTTCATTGCTTGACGAGTTGGAGCCATAGTTCTCTCGATTAGTGAACTTATTAATTCCTCAAATTTAGATCGGGAAAGAGAGAGATCAAGATGTTCAGGTTGTCCATCACGCATTGTGATGAAAGGCAGGTTAATCTGCGTATTTCCAGTACCTGAAAGTTCAATTTTGGCTTTCTCAGCAGCCTCTCTTAGTCTACTCATTGCTTGAGCGTCAGTCGACAAATCAATTCCAGTATTCTTTTTGAATTCACTGAGAATCCATTCGATAACCACTTCATCGAAATCGTCTCCACCTAGTCTGTTGTCTCCACTAGTCGCTTTGACCTCAATTTGAGGCTGACCATCAACAAGATAGATTTCAAGAATCGAGACATCGAATGTTCCACCTCCAAGATCGTAGACTAGTATAGTTTGATCTTCTTCCTTATCCACACCGTAAGCCAGTGCAGCGGCAGTTGGCTCGTTGATTATTCTCAAAACATCTAGTCCAGCGATTCTTCCAGCATCTCTTGTTGCTTTTCTCTGAGCATCGGTAAAGTATGCGGGACATGTAATTACGGCTTGTTTAACTTCCTGACCAAGGTATTCTTCAGCATCAATCTTGAGCTTTTGGAGGATAAAAGCAGAGACCTCTTGAGGCGTGTAATTATCATCATCAATTTTCTTGTTCCAGTCAGTACCCATCTCTCTCTTGACAGAAAGTATGGTACGATCGGAGTTAGTCACAGCTTGTCTCTTTGCAGTGATTCCGACTAGTCTTTCTCCATCTTTTGTGAAGGCTACAACGGAGGGGGTAGTTCTCGATCCTTCTGAATTCGGGATTACGGTGGCCTGTCCCCCCTCTAAAGTCGCTACACAGCTATTTGTTGTACCAAGATCAATTCCAATTACAGGTCCACTCATTTGCATCTCTCCAATATTCATTTCATTCGCTTTCATCAGCAGCGACAACTGTAGGGTCAATGTCGAATTTGACATCGAGAATTCCATTGTTCAAATCCCACTCTACTATATTATCCGCGACATGTGGGAGTGTGTATCGCTTTAGTGGATGAAGTTGTGTAGTTTTCATTAATTGCAAAACTTCACCATCACTTGTTAGATTCAGTTCAACTTCTTCTGCCTCAAGATCCACGAATCTTGAAACATCAATAGTGATGCACATTCGATCCTCATGAATGAAGACATCTTCTAGCATAAGATTAGACTTGTCTTCATCTTTTTCTATTTCTTCACTAACTTCAATCTCAGGTGTTGGTTCTGAGGCTGATTCACTTTGGAATTTGACATCAATTCCCATATTGCGGAAAATGTCAGCCATCCCACCAGGGCCATTGAGCATAGTTTCCATCTGTTTTCGGAATTCTTCTGGATCAGAATTTATTCCCATTTTAATGTCTGTTGAAGCCATCTGTTCTGGATCAATTCCCATCGCTTCGAATTGTTCACGAACTTGGCGCATCATGTTTTGCAATAATTCCACGTCAACTGGCATGCCCATTTCAGAGAACATTCGTGCCATTTCTTCGAGGACTCTATCCTCGAAATCATCACCAACTCCACTCTCCATGATACCACTACACAACTTGAGGTTGTATAGTCGGAGTAGTTGCCTATATTTGAATAAAACGGTAGCCAGTGCAATGGTAATATGGATGATGCCTTTATTCTGAAAATCTAGAACACAACTTCAAATGAGGTTCTGTAGTCCTTTTTTCATCTTAATTCTTCTTACATCGCATTCAAATCGGGTGCTTGATTCGCCATTAACATGGTCGAGTCCGAGCACGATGTAGCTCTACAGGATACTGACCGTATTGAGGGGCGTTCAGCTCTTGTCAACAATGTCAATGCTGCATTGGCTCTTGCAGATGCGGTACGCTCAACATTAGGTCCTCGTGGTTCTGACAAAATGTTAGTTGGAGAAAACGGAGAAATTATTGTCACAAATGACGGTGTTACAGTTCTTGAAACGGCTAAGGTTGAGCACCCTACTGCCAATCTGTTAATCGCTACAAGTTCGGCTCAAGATAGGGTGGCCAGAGATGGAACCACAACTTCGGTTCTTCTTATCGCTGAATTACTCCGAAACGCATTGGAATTGACAAGAATTGGTGTTCATCCTTCTTTGATAATGAATGGATATCGAATTTCTGTTGAGGAGTCCCTATCTGAACTTGAGAAAATTTCCATTAGACCGAATGATTTGCAACTTAGAGGTGTCATTGAAACTACTCTTGCAGGAAAGATAGATGTTGGACTTGCAAATCGAATGACAGAGATTGCAATAGAGGCTGCTGGTGTGCTTTCTGAAGAACAGGGTGGAGATGACCTAGAACGCGTTCGAGTCAAGAGACTACAGGTAGCAGGTGGATCCGCATCGGAATCAGAGATTGTTCACGGATTAGTACTACGAAAGCAGCGTCTAGATTTCACTACACCTAGTTCCTCTGAGGGTGGCATCATTGCAATTATCGATGGTGGGCTCGAGAATGCTGAACTTGAATTAGATGCTCAAATTGAGATTCAAAGCACTGGTGTGTTGGCAGGATTTCATCAAAGAAAATTGGAGAAATTAAGACAGAAGGTTAAGCAACTTTCTGAACTTGGTGTTGAATTGCTTTGTGTTCGCGACGGAATCGCAGATGAAGCCACTCCTATGCTTAGAGAGGCTGGAATCACCGTTTACCGTAGATTTGAGAGAGAAGATCTAGAACGTCTCTCCATTCTTACTGGTGCTTCAATGATTCGTACTGTTAATCGTCTTTCTAAAGATGATTTAGGGAACTATAAATCTAGATATGAAGAAAAGATAGAGGACGTCTGGCATCTTAGAATTGATGGAGAAGGTGCTGCGATGACGGCTCTTCTGAGAGGCACTACTCCAATAATGCGAGAAGAGGTTAATCGAGCCTTTGATGATGCACTTGGAGTTGCGTTCCGACTTACTAGGGAGAATCGGATTCTCCCTGGTGGTGGTGCAACTCAGACACATCTGGCAAGGCATTTGCGGTCATTTTCGACCACTCAGAAAGGGCGTGAGCAATTGGCAATTGAAGGATTTGCAGATGCTCTGGAAGTCATTCCAAGAGCCCTTTCTGAAAATGCCGGACTTGATCCTATTGACGAGATATTGTCTCTTTCTGCGGCTCAAGTTAAATCTGGCCCATGGATCGGTTTAGATGTCATGTCTGGAGAAAATACAGACATGAAAGAGGCTGGAATAACCGATCCGTTGTTTGTAGTTAGTCAGGCTTTGGAGGGTGCGACAGAAGCAGCAATTAGCATTCTTAGAATTGATGATGTGCTTTGGGCCAAGGTCGAGGCAGGAACTCCTGATTGGAGAGATGAAGAAGAACAAGATTGAGGTTACCCCTTCAATCCAGAAATCATCGTGTCACAAAGAGCATTAAGGCCATACTCAGCCTTCCACTGCCAATCTGATTGAGCCACTGAATCATCAATTGAATCCGGCCATGAATCAGCATATTCTTGCCGGATGTCTGGTTTGAAGTCACAAGTGAAGTTCGGCACTCGTGCTGCCACGGCATCAGCTAGTTCACCTGCTGTGAATGAAACTCCTGAGATATTGTAACCCCCTCTAGCACTTCCAATGGAATCGATAGGTGCATCCATCAGAGAAATTGTGGCCCGAATTGCATCATCCATGTACATCATTGGTAATCTTGTTTCTGCTTTGACGAAGCAGTCATAATGCCCATTTTCTAAAGCGGCATGAAAAATATCCACTGCATAATCGGTAGTACCTCCTCCTGCAGGTGACCTGTAAGATATTAGTCCAGGATACCGAATTCCTCGTACATCGACACCGTATTGCTTCCAGTAATTCATTGCTAATCTCTCTCCAGTGACTTTTGTTTTCCCGTAGATTGTGGTTGGATTGAGAGAACACACTTGTGGTGCATGCTTAGGTGCATCTGGTCCGAATACGGCAATTGATGATGGTGCATAGACGCGTAATCGATGTTTTCTAGCGGCTTCAAGTACAG
>JASMAJ010000042.1 GCA_030754395.1 Candidatus Thalassarchaeaceae archaeon
ATGGTTAATCAACGACTTGACCATCAATTCTGATCCTAATGAGCAGGGAAGTCAAACTACCCCCCCCCGCCCCGCCTCGGATATTGGAGGCCTGTCGAGTTCTTTACCCACTATTACTTATGCATCGGCCATAATAGCAGTCATATTCCTCTCTTTTGCATTAGTCTCAGTTGGTGACGAACCAACCAGAGCCAAATTATCATACTCATTAGGTCGCTTTTCTGAACTCAGAGTATCAGAGGGCACAGGAACTCTCGCCGGTACATATCAGCGAGGGCGTCTAGAAGGATTTCTTACCGCCCATCCCGGCTGTCATCTATCTGGAATCATTCGTGCTTTAGAAATGGGAAATCATCAGGCCATTCATCATTTGAGAGTTCTTGAGAGAGAAGGCAAGGTTTGGTGCAGACGTGATGGCCGTCTTCTTCGTTATTACACTTCATCAGTAGATCCTGCCGCCGAGCTTGCAAACTTACCTCGTCCAGTTGATGCTAACCAACTTAGTGATGTGGCGTTGATGGTAATACGCTCAATTGCCGAGCAGCAAGACGGTGAAGCATCTCCAACGCAGAGAGATTTGGCGACTAAACTCCAAACCAGTCAGCAATTAGTTGGCCATCATCTAAAGCGTCTTGAATCTCAAGGTTTGATAACCCGAAGTAGAATTGGTTTGAGGACTAATCGTAGACTCACAGAAGAGGGTATGAGATTGTGGGCGACTCTCGCTAAATAGGCCATCCTAAGTTCTTGACAAATCCAATGACCCACTTTCCTTTAAGGTGGGATATATTAGTCATTTGACTATGAGCAAGAAGCCTCGAGATAGAAGTGCTCTCCGCCGAATACAAACTGGACTACTAATGGTAGCCCTGATGCTGGGTTCAGGTTGCTTAGGTGCAACCAATGAGATAATCGATGAACCAGAGCCTCAAGCGCTGACTGCTAGTGTGATATTGCAAGGCTCTCCTATTACAGAAAGTGATCTAATTATTGCAAATGCGAATATCGAAGATGGAACTGCTCCGTATATTGCAAATTGGCGACTTAATGGCGTTCTAGTACAAACTTCGAACAGCCTAACTTATGACGCCGGTTTACTCTCAGTTGGTACTCATACAATCGATGTCGAGTTGACAGATTCAATGGGAGTTTCTGGTTCAGCGGCCATAATTTTCACCCTATCGGCGGCCAATCGGGCTCCAAGTGTCACTCTTGAACTTCCTATAGAGGGTATTGCTGGGTCTCCTGTGCCGTGGTCCGTGACAGCTTCAGATCCCGAAGGGGACGAATTGAGTATTGAGGTCGATTTCTCTGATGGAATCACTATGCACGATTTGTCCGGCTACCACATTTGGGCAGAACCAGGGATATATTCAGTTCAGGTATCTGTTACCGATTCTCATGGATTCCTAGCAATAGCACAGAATTCAATCAGAATAGAGGATGCTGATGCGCCTTCTCTAACAGTACAAACTACACCTTCACCACAAGGAAGGATTCATCTCAATCTTGCTTCCAACCTTGAGATTAGTACTCAGACAGAGGACCCTCTTGGTCCCGTCACAGTTTCCATTGATTGGGGCGACGATACTTTAGTGGAATCTGCACAATCTGAAGAATCACACCAGTATTTAGGAGAAGGGGTCTATGTTGTTCGAGTTACAGCCACCGGGTCGACGGGAGTGTCTACCCATCGCACTTTCCATGTGGAAGTAGTATCAGTAGCCGACGACCTTGAAGCAGCACAGCTTCAAGACGAATTGGAAGGAGAGGCTGAAGAGCAGTTGGAAAATGAGATCGAGGACGAACTTGACCCTGATAGTGATGGTACTGTCGATGAGATTTCCGAGGCACAAGGTGACGATGAGTACGACTGGCAGTCCGACTTCGACTCCGACGGAGATGGTTACTATGATGACGATCGGGAGGTTGACAACTGGCAGACTACTGATGAGGTGTCAGTGCGTGACGAGGTTGGAGAGGAAGAGGATACCGATTCAGTACCTAATGATCCAATGATGATTGAGAGTAGTGTAATTAGTACGGCAGAGGGAGCTACTGCAGAAGAAATTGCACCTATTCTTGCGGATAATGAAGCCGATGTCGAAATTGTAAATCCTGTATTCAATGAGGCTTGGGGTGATGTTGATGATGCCTCGCTTCAAGAGCAAACCTACTCGCGTTCAATTTCACAGGTCACAGCAACTTGGTGGAATGATAGCTATTGGGAGGATTGGGACAATGATGGTGTCCCTGAGACCTTTTGTCACAGGACAGTAGGTGTGTATTGGTTTGACTCCGACGGCATCCCTGGACCTGAACGTATCATACTCGTACGCATCACGCATTGCTCACAGGACAGAGATGGAGATGGCAATGAGGACTTCTTCTTCACACGCTTCAGAGGTCTTGACTTAGTAGATCAGAACTCTGACGGTATTCCCGAGCGCCACGATGTTCTTACTAGAAGTGTGTGGACATGGGATAATGGAACCTATGAGGATGTCAATATTCACTTGTTCGTACATGCTCGAACTGATGCTGACCAAGATGGCAATCTTGAGCGCAGAATAGTCCTCAACCGAGAGCAGAGAATGGTTGACAGAGGTATTGGCTCAGTTTTGACTGCATATTTTTCCCACTCTCGCTTTATCCACAGGGTGGATGCTAACGATGACGGCACTCCCGAGCGCTGGATGGCAGTAGACCATACATCATGGGTTTGGGATCCTACTGAGGACGGTAATGCTGACCGCCATCGTGACAATCTACGAGCAGTTGTCAGAAAGGACACTAACTCTGATGGTAGCATTGATGTGATTCGAGCCCTTCAACAGAACACAGTTCAGTTTGACAATGATTCGAATGGTGTTATTGAGTTACAGTGGACATGGCGAGCAGGTTTGTTAAAGATTGATACCGATTACGATGGGGACCTCGATTACACAGCCCGTATGCGAGGCTGGCATCAGCACTGGGATTGGGGTATGGTTGAGCACCACATACACCGTTTTTCCCTAACTCGAACAATAGACCATGATGCCGATGGGACTCTAGAATGGAAACAGCGCACTATTCATTTGTCAAACGCTACAGATTGGGACTTTGACAATCATCTGGAACAGCGTGAGTCGTATACAGCCACCCTGACATGGTGGGATCCTGATGAGGATGGTCACGAAGAGCACGTCTTCAGAAGAGTTAGGGAAACCTCCTATCTCGACCAGCACGCTCATGGTTGGACTAGCCAAACTGAGGAAACGCGCTCGAAGGAGATTTGGCGAACAGGCACAACTAATCAACTTCATACTATACGCATCAGAGTTGTTGGACTAACTTCGTGGGACAATAATTCCGATGGAAGTCCAGACACTTACGACCACTTGAGTCGTACCTGGCAAGGTAGTGACACAGACAACGATGGTTTCCTTAATCGCAGGGTATTCCACCGCCATCATATGACTGCTAGAGATGATAATGCGGATGGTAATGTATTATCTAAGTCGAACTCCAACATTTGGCACGCTAGGAATTTATCTCTATCTGCCAATGGCAGTATCGAGAAATTACAAGAGGCCTACCTCTCTCACAATGTGTTTGAGATGAATATCAACCCTCAAGGTCACGCCTATTACACCAATAGCACGTGGCTAGGGTATCGAATTGATTACGTAGCCGGAACATCACAGGGTATTACGGTCACCGTGATTACTGTTGATTCTAATCAGGATGGAACCCCTGAGTCTCAAACCATCTCAACTGCTGGAAATGGAACTCCTCCGTGATACGGGCCCTACTTATTTGCGACCCGATTTGATTATGTGGGGGTTGTATCTCGGCGGGCCATCGCTCCTGTGGTGTAGTACGGTCCATCATACCGGGTTTTCATCCCGGCGACCCGGGTTCAAATCCCGGCAGGAGCACCAATTTCATCTTGCTAAACCATCTATCATTGCATCGATGGTATCTGGATTCGCATCCTTATTGCGCCCAGATTGACAAGACCTGCCAATCACATCTGCACCGATGAAAGAAAATTGTTGGCGCATTGCCATAATCACATGAGCACCACCTCCGCCACTATGAGTAGCGAGCCCAACTGGTTTACCAGTGCACATAGAGCGGAAGTTCTGCCAATCTCGCGACATCCATGCGATTGCATTGTTGAGTGTAGGGGGGTATGATCCATTATATTCTGGTGCGATAATTACCCATGAATCTGAATCCATCATTTTCTGAATTAAACCAGAGATATCTGGAGTCTTCTCTGGGTCTTTGGAACGGGCCAAAGTGAACATTGGTAAATCTAATTCCGCCAAATCGACAATCTCTGCCTCATGCCCCTTTGCTTGAGCAGCATTAGAAAACATCACAGCTAAATCATGGTTAGTTCCAGAGGTTGCAGTAATCATCAGAAAGCGTGCCATATCTCTTGGAGAGGCTATCCGTATTTCAACCAAATAGTATCGCTAAACTTCTGTTATTGAGGTTTTAAGACCATTTTCTTCAGCCATTTTGATGACAATTCTTGTCCATTTGCTAGTTGAAGATGGTAATGCCAAAACGTGACTTGCAGCATCTAGAATCTTCTTGGTCAAAGAATTCGCAGCTTCAGGCCTGCCAGAATCTCTCAAACTTCTTTTGGGGTCATCCCATTCCTCTGTGAACACGGCAATGGCTACTGAATTATTGTCAGCCCAACGTTCGGCCATATAGTCAACACCACTTGCTCCTCCAACAACAATTAGATCTGGATAACCGTGTGCTCCGACCCATTTTTCCATCGCATTCTCAAATACCTCAAAATCGTAGAACCTACTACTTCCAACAACTGCGAGATTAATCACAGATCCATCTTTGTTCAGGTCTTTTCGACCGAGCGCATCAACTACATCCTGTCCCGTAGACGCCACCATCAGACCTTTCAGGTTGCTCTTCAACCATAAATGTCGGCCTAATAATGTCAATTTAACAATCTTTTTTGAATAATAATTGTCAATATAAGTATCAAAGAGAGTGTAATTACTCCAGTTATGGGATTAATGGAAGTGAACGATGCACCGTCATCATTAGAGGGGTAATCACCCGAATCCATCGGATTTGTTCCTTCATTAATTTCTTCAGAATCAGAGAAGCCATCGCCATCTGAGTCAGAATTCAGAGGGTTTGAGCCAGACTCTATCTCCTCTTCATCGGGAATACCATCGTTATCATCGTCCGCATCCTCCCAGTTAGCAATGCCATCGCCATCGGTGTCTATAACTGGCAGAGTCAGTTTAGCAACAAATGCATCTGGTCTATTCCATTGAGTTAACCCTAAATCTGAATTGTCTACAGTATAATTACCTAATTTCATGGTTCCAACCGCAAATGAGTCTGCGATATAAATCGAAGTTCTCTCATCATTATCTAATTCTGCATACTCACCCCATTTCCAATATCCAATGGGAATTGCCCATTCAAATTCTCCATCTATATCTAGCGATATTATACAATAGTCGATTCCAATGAATTGTGAGTGATAGAAGGTTGAATTACCTATTGAATAATTATCTGAAGTTGAAGTTAAAGCAACTACTACATGTTCTCTGAGTGTGGTTACTGCGACACCTTCTTCATTCAACAAACCAGAAACCCTCTTCGCCCAAACCCACTCACCATCATCCGTTATTTTGGCCACGAATCCATCTGAAGAGGATATTAGAATTCCAGAACTCCAAGACGGATTACTGTTGTTGAGTGTAAGTGAAGTAAAATTGTACCTATTTCTAAATGAGATATTATCAGAGTTATATCTTCCGACTACATAGATGTCTCCATCTTCTCCTACATCTATTCCGTATATTTCCTCCGATTTATTACCTCCAACCAATGATACCCAATCCCATTCAAGGTTGGTAGTTAATTTAGCAACAAACCCTTCCGTGAGTCCAAATCCCGTATTGAGAGGTTTATGGGGAAGAAAGTAGGCTCCCATGCCTTGAATGTAGCCAACGAGATAGGTGTTACCCAATCTATCAATCTCCATATCAATGACTTCATCGCCACCCCATTCTCCTGCAACTTTCACCCATTGTTCGTATCCATTTTGATCATATCCAGCAACAAAAATATCCGCCGATCCGTATCCTGTATTATTTGCTATTGTATTTGAGCCAAGATATAGTGTTCCCGAAGAGAATGATCCAGCAACAATAATTCCTCCATTTTGGTTTGACTTTATTGAGGCCCCCCAGTCGCTTTGATTACCGTGAATTCCTCTAGCCCATAACCAATTCCCATCTGAGTCTAGTTTCGCGACAAACGCGTCACCCGTGGGTTCAGTTCCGTTATGCCAGTCTCTAACAGTGAGGTCGTCGTTAGGTAATTGCGATGTACCAAAGAAACTTACATTTGACTGGAAAAATCCAGTGATATACAATCCCCCATCTTCATCTAAATCGATTCCATACGCTATGTCCCTATCTATCCCACCTGCTGAGACTGCCCAAAGCCAAACTCCTTTAGAAGAAATTCGAGCAACAAAAATTTCCTCCCACAATAGCCCATCCGAATCCTCTCCGTGTGGATTAACGAGGTTGAAAGAACCAAAGGTTGTATTGTTTACAAATTGACCAGTAACAAAACAGTCTCCTGTTTGTGGGTCAATAACAATCGCCTCAATCTCGTCTTTAAGTAGTTCAGCTCCACCAGATTCAAGCATAGTCCAATCAGGACTAGATGAACTGTTTTGACCAACTACGGGGGTTATTGAAATGATTAGTAAAGAAAAAACGATAATAATTGCTGTTAGTGTCTTCCTCATGATTTTTCTAAAACATAATTGTAATATTATAGTACCGCCGAACACCTCACCAAAATTCAGTTGTTCGTGCGTTACTTGATAATGAAACATCATTTCGGAACATTTGGTTGAATAACTATGGCTCTCGACATTCAGTCAATTCGAGCGGATTTCCCCATTCTAGAAAGAGTTCTTCCAAATGGTAAGAAATTGGTCTATTTC
>JASMAJ010000043.1 GCA_030754395.1 Candidatus Thalassarchaeaceae archaeon
GAGAGAGAGAGATACTGTAATGCTAGGACGCACGCATGGGCAAGCAGCAGTCCCCATCACTTTTGGTCTAAAAATCGCAGTATTTGTAGATGAATTCAGGAGACATTTGGAGCGTCTCGATGAACTTGAAAATCGCGCTATCACTGGTAAATTCCTAGGAGCAGTTGGAACTGGGGCAGCTCAAGGAGAAAATGCCAAAGAACTACAAAAAATGATTCTCGATCATCTTGGACTTTCAGTTCCTGTAGCCACTACGCAAGTTGTGGGCAGGGATCGATATATCGAGTGGGTGGGATGGATGGCTAATGTGGCAACATCAATCGAAAAACTGCTTCAAGAAGTAAGAAATTTGCAACGAAGTGAAATCGCGGAAGTCGGAGAATGGTTCGATACGGAAAAACAAGTAGGCTCTTCCACTATGGCGCACAAAAGAAATCCCATCACTGCTGAAAATGCATGTGGTCTTGCTAGAATCGTTAGATCAATGATTATCCCCTCTTATGAAAACGCCCTACTATGGCATGAAAGAGATCTTGCTAATTCCTCGAGTGAGCGCTTCACATTATCTCACTCAATGATTCTATTAGACGACATTCTGGCCAAGTGCGACCGAGTAATGGGCAAGTGTGTTGTTGATGCTAAGCGCATGAAAGCCAATATTGAATCGCAGAATGGGCTTGTTATGGCTGAAAAGATGATGTTAGCACTTGTTGATTCTGGAATGCACCGAGATAATGCCCACGAAGTTCTACGTGGCGCATCCATGATAGCAGTTGCAGAAGGACGTCATCTAAGGGAAGTATGTGGCGAAAATTCAGAAATCACAGATGCTTTCGACTCCGACACCTTGGATTCACTATTCGACCCAATGAGTCATCTAGGAGTAAGTGGCGAAATTGTTGACGAAGCAGTAGGGTTGACTCGCAGTATTCTTTGATTCTGTATTAATTCACTACAAACAGTAGTAATCCTCATCCACCTTGAACATACGCAGTGAAACATGCTCGACTTAGATTCAGGGCCTATTCATCTTTCTGTGGAAGCAGGGATAGGAGGGACCACACTTGCTTTGAGCATGGCAGCAAAGTTGTTACAAGAAAAATCCCGCATAATTTGGTTCGGCAGAACAATGCCTAACGGAGAAAGAATGTCACAAATTTTTTCAGGCTTAGACCATTCAAAACTAGATAGATTCTATGCAATTGAATTTGGTGAGAAATTATTGATTAAAACAAAAGAGATGAAACCTCTATTGTCTCATTTAACAAAAGAAGATCTTGTTATCGTTGATGATTGGTGCCCTTCGCAGGGTAGAGTGCCCTCTTCAGATATTGAAGCAATGAAAATGATAATTGATAGAACAAAAAATACCCGAGTTCTGTTTATTTCAAAGGCTTATGAAAATCCCTCTAATGAAGGAATGCCTTGGCGTAGCAGAGGTGGTAAATTAACTGATTTAAGGCAAGTTTGGTTACTAATCAAAGATGATTTGCGAGATACTCGCATCATAATTGATGGAACTAAAGAGATAGAACTGAAATTAGATAATAATGGATTTTCATTGAACTAATTTTCCCAATTAACGTTTTCATCATCCAATAATTGGCTCAATTCCGTCATTGCTTCGTCATCGAGGCGCATTAATTGCTCAGGATCTCTTGCTTCGCCACTATAATCATCAATATTTGATAAAGATGCAATAATTCTTTTCTGACGAAGGCGAAGAATCAACCAAACCAAAATTAGTGCAGAGAACGAAAGGAGCCACTGAAAAATAGTCTCCCATTCAATAGCCATGTGTCGCCATAGTGGCTCCATTATTGACTCTTAGGAGGTGTTGGAATACCTCGATAGAGTGGTTTAGCAAGATGCCTGCGATTAGAAGGAGATGGCTCTACCCATCCATTGTGAAAGAGGTAATTATCTGTTTTTTGTTGAATTAACCATGCCTTTTCTATAGTATCTCCACAAACCAAACAACGGAGAGGTTGCTCATTTCCAGCACTCCGCATACTCTTACCACAACAAATAGGTCGGGACGAAAGTCTTGGTGTTGCATTTACTAATTTCAGCCTCTCTAAATGGTAATCCCCATCGGGTGAAAGAAGCCCTACCCAATGGATGACATCACCGGGCTTCAAACTTCTAAGCAATTGATTTACATCACCTGATTCTGCAAATGCAACAATAGTTGAGTGTTGATTATCTTTGATTATTGGAACGCTCGCATGACCGCCTTGAATTTCTAAAGGGGTGTTCAAAACCACAGACTCATAGTATCCTACAACATGGTCATCAGATACCTGATTGGTTCGATGTAATGCGAATCTTTCTGATGACTCGACTGAACTATGACTTTGCAACCATTCATGAGCTTTTACTAATTCATCAGCATCATCCCCACGGATACCGTAGAGAACTGGACAGTTTGTTCGAGGTGAAATTAGAGTACGGCCAGTTGTTGGGTCTCTATTTGCGAAAGTTGTTGGGAATTTATCAGAAAGAGACTGGATGACGGAGGCAGAAATTCCTCGTTCAGAGCCAATTAACTGCGCATCCCGCCAAGAAATCAATTCCCATGTATAACTATCATTTGATTGCCAAGAAATCGCAGCTGTCGCCCCGACAATTCCCGATTGACCATCAGAAAAACGAATGGTGGTTTCTGGAAATTTGGACAAGTCATTTATTCGAGAAGACGGTACAACCATTTGGCGTACTGAAGACCAATACCACTCAGGAGGGAATTCGTTTGTCGTGTAAACAAGACAAGGGTTAGGTGAAGCCCCACTAGTAGGGTAATCGGATTTTATCTCGTTACAAAGTTCATCAAAGAAATTGCAA
This sequence comes from Candidatus Thalassarchaeaceae archaeon, assembly GCA_030754395.1. Classification (GTDB taxonomy): domain Archaea; phylum Thermoplasmatota; class Poseidoniia; order Poseidoniales; family Thalassarchaeaceae; genus MGIIb-O1. Next base: position 2,845 of record JASMAJ010000043.1, read on the forward strand.
ATTACAGATTCGAAGAGTAAAAAAGAGTTAGAATTGACTGAACAAATAGCACCCAATGCAGCATTACCACGTGTGCGTTCAGGAGCGAAAGGCCACAAACGGACAAGCCTACGTTCAACGATTTCGAGAGAAGGAATATTTTCTAATAAAACTTGCATTAAACGATCAAAGTGTTCAGTAGTACAAGCATATTCAGTATGATCAGTGTCGTCCAATCCAATACGGACGACCTTTGTGTTATCGGTGTCGCTCACGCGACACCCCCCAGTATTGTTTCAATAACATCCGATATTCCTAAATTGGAATCACAACGTAAACCAAGAACACCAAATTCTGAGGCAGCGCCCATATCCACACCTCTATCACCAACCATAACTGAACTAGACTCATCTGGCCTATCAGTCCAGTCTCTGTCATACAATATACTCCAATTTTCAAATTGTAGATTCCGCGCAGCAGCCTCAATTAATTGACGACCTGCTTCCAGCATCCCAGGATTTGGTTTACGTGACCAAGCACCTTCCCATGGCGCATAAGGAGAATATAGCACTAAATCTAACAGTGCATCGGAATCCTGTTCGAGAAGCAATTTTCTAATTTTATGGTGAATTTGGTGTAAGTTATTTGCATCCCAATGCCCTCTTCCAACGGGTGATTGATTCGTAACTACTACAATTCGGAATCCGTCTCTTCTAAGTCGCCCAATAGACTTAGCAGCATGAGGTAGGAGAACAACTTCATCAGGAGAATTGACATAATTCTCAGAACCCAAATTAATTACTCCGTCGCGGTCTAGATAAGCTATTTTCCCCATCCAACTAATTCCATTAGGTAGTGGTTCCAATAGTAATTTGTCATTAAGCGCCGCACCATCACGGTGGGGCTCTAACATGGCAATCACAATCCTCGCTCACGCTTGGCCTTTGATGCTTCCTTAACGATATGATTGATAATCAACTGCATATCTTCTATCCTTTCCATAGACTCAGTAGGTACTATGATGGCGACATCAACTAATCCGACTAATTTTCCTCCAGCACCACCATTGTAATTACCAGTAATAGCGGCTGTTCGGCAACCAGCCAAAATAGCCGCTTTGATACCATTCAAAACATTAGGCGAATTACCGGAACCCGAGTAGGCAATAACAAGATCTCCATTCATAGCGAAAGTAGACAATTGTCCGGCGAATACATTTGCATAATCAGTATCGTTAGCCCAGGCGGTGAAGGAAGAAATATTGTCTGTATGAGCAATTGTACGAATTTTTAGTTCTTTACTCCAATCGCCAGCACTGTGAGAGGGAGTGGCTGCACTACCTCCATTGCCAATCATGTGAATGCTTCCACCTCGTGCACCAACTTCCTCAACTTCAGCCCATAGAGCCTCGATATCACTACGATAAACGTGACTTAGAGTGCGCTTTAGATCATCTATATATGAATCTGTAAACGACTCAAAGTCGAAACCCATCACCTGCACCTCAGGACGAACCGGAGACGGCATCCTATTTACGAGTTAATGGCCCGAGTCGTAATAATGCAGGAGCCTATTAGTGCCGCTATTGCGACTATTGCAGAGTTACTTGACATTAGTAGTGAGTCAGTAAGATTGGTTTTAGGAATATTTGGAATGATACTTCTTGCTATGTCTTTTAGAGATGCAGAAAAGCCGAGAGGTGCTAATATTGCAGCGCCTGGATGGGTTCTACTTGGCCTCTTTGTATACCTTCAGTCCGCGTATTACATCAAAATTGAAGATCCTGTATTAATTTTTATGACTGCCGCGGCACTTCCTGGAGGGATAGTGCTTGCAATAATAGAAATTCAAAAGAAGTCTACAGATAAATCAATAATTTGGTTTAGAGGAATGGTCGCTTGGTCAATAATTCCTTACCATATTGTCTATTTAATTCCACACCTCAATATTGCCCTTGTTCTTTTCACAGCACATAGTGCAGAATGGATGCTAGAATTCGCCGGATTAGGATCTTATTCTATAGGAGAGATGATGGTTAGCCTTGAAGGAGGAGGGGAAGTATCTCTTGCAGACTGGAATGGGAATCTGTTCTTGCTAACTCAGCCATTGGGAGAGAGTGGATTCTTTGTCCCCATGTACCATTCTAATGGCGAAGAAGCTAACATTAGTTTCATTCTAAGTTGCTCAGGACTTCAATCGATGATAATTTTCGTTGGAGCAATTTGTGCTCTTCGATCTGTACCATGGAATAGGAGATTAAGAGGGTTAATGATTGCAATTCCAACTATACATGTATTGAATACATTCAGAAATGCAGGGATTGTTTGGCTAACAGATACCTACTCGAATTGGGCAATTGGAGGCATTGGTATGTTTGATTTTGCGCATAGTTATGCGGCAAAAGCGGCGAGTTTATTCGCGATGTTTTTGATGGCTATTGCTTTATTTGATTTATTACCGGAAATGCATAATCATATTATGCGATTACTACCTCTAAAACAAAGGAAAGATAAAACAGAATCTGCAAATTGATTATCTGGTTCTAAGCCTCTCATACAATTTGCCTTTCAATGGCATATCATGCTCCCATGCAAATTCCTTCATTACACGTAAAGCCTCTTTCTCAAGGTCCGAGTCACCGACGAAATCAGTAATATGAATCACACCTTCACGTGTATTTGCCTTAAATGCAGCAACAGGCTCCTCACGATGGAATACAAGGTAAGCGGAACCATAACCGAATCTCTCTCTCAGAAGGCCGCCATAATAGTGGATTAAAGGATCAGAAGGAGGGATTACGAGATCTCTTGAACGAGATAATGTATTGGATTCATCAAGCAAGTCAAGACGCCCCCAACAAACGTCATGCATATCATCTACGAGGAATCCTTTGATTAGAGTCCCATCCTCTTCAAATTCTCTCATCACATCACTAATTTCTTCAGCGGAGAAAGGAGAGCCGGCCAATCTCTCAACTTGCTTGAGAGTAATAACTGGATAATCCTTAACCAAATCCCTTAGGTAATCTCGTTTAATCTCCCATAAATCTGAGTTTCTAATCGGCTCTACAGTCTTGAATCCGCCTCTATAATCTTGGATAAGATGCCCACTTCTCACAAGTGGAGAAATTAATTTTCGGAACTCAGCTCTTTTCATGGCATATCTTTCCATAAATATAGTGGGGTCGTGATGTTCTCTGAAGAACTGTAAGATGTCTTCATCTTCTTCGGGTGCTGAAACATTCCGGATAGTCAAAAGTTTTTGGAAATGAGACATTCGAGCCCATACTAAGTGCCCACGAAGATTTGTTCCTTGATGGAGCCTATGTGCGGCTGCCATTGACTTTAAGTCGACGCGATACATTTCACAACGCCCACGTAATGCAAAATCATCTCTTAATTCATTAAGATGGTCAAGAGCCATGGTTTCATTCTCATGACGGCTTTTTTGATGGAGTGAATGATGATGGAATAGACTACGATTTATTTGTTTACGAGGCATTGGTTGAACGACTCCGCCACGTATATATCTCTCACCGTCCCCCATTGATTCGAATCCTAAATCGGAAAGAATCTGTTGGACATTCTCGTCGCAATCATGAACAGGGACTCCATTGAATGCATGAATTACAGAAACATCAACGAGACGATCGCGGTAATTCTCTAATAATTCGTTAAACGTAACTTTGAACTCATCAAGATAAGAATGCGGGATGTTGATATCTTTGATTTCTAAGTAATCATTGACAACGAACATAAGAATGCGACCAACTGGATCAACTCCCTTGAATACAGGGTGATACCAACCCTGTTTCAATATTAGGCGAACTTCGTGAATGAATCGAGAACAGAACGGATCTGATTGAGATAGGATACGCATTGTGCGATCTTCGGCCATAGGAGATAGTAACGCTTCAGCATCTTCGTGACTCGAGTAATAATCAGTTGGATCGGGTTGAAGGGCGACTACGCGAACGATTTTTTCAGAGTTCTCCAAATCTCGTAAAGTTTCAGCTAACTCTTCCACGGGACGAGAAACAAAGAACCGTAGTGTGTGTAGTCGCACAGGACCGATTCTTTCTATTAACGACTTCACAGCTTCATCGAATTTCATCGGTTTGACGCGCTCATGGATTCTATGGAA
>JASMAJ010000044.1 GCA_030754395.1 Candidatus Thalassarchaeaceae archaeon
AGTCGATGGCTCGCAGTACGGCACTAGTGACGGGTGGTTCTAGACGAATTGGTCGTGCTATTTCCCTTCACCTTGCAGAAAAAGGATACTCGGTGGCAGTTCACCACAATTCGTCATCAGAAGACGCCGAGTCTCTGGTCTCCCTTATTCGTTCGAAAGGTGGCGCTGCATGTTCCGTTCGGGCTGATTTATCAAACGTCAATGAAGTCGCTACAATAATCTCTGAAGTTTCTGAGAAGTTAGGGCCCGTGACTTGCCTTGTTAACAACGCCTCTTTATTCGAGCTAGACGACATAGTTAGTTTCGACCAACATTCCTGGGATTCTCATATGGATGTGAATGCTAGAGCCCCAATGTTGTTGATTCAAAAATTACTCGAGCAATTATCTATTGATGTTCAGGCTTCAATTGTTAATGTTCTCGATCAAAAAATCTTCAACCCAAACCCTGATTATCTATCATATACTGCTTCTAGATATGCTCTATTGGGGTTAACTGATGCTCTTGCAAGAGGCCTTTCTCCTCGTGCACGGGTGAATGCAATCGCTCCAGGTCATACTCTTCCTAGCCTAGAACAGACACAAGATGGTTTTGAGCGAGCCCAAGCAGAAAGTCCACTTGGTTACGGCCCCAAACCTAGTGATATTGCAGATGCAGTAGGGTATCTTATGGAAGCCAAAGCGGTAACTGGGCAGGTGTTATTTGTGGACTCAGGTGAGAGATTTCTTGTCCGAAGCCGTGATGTACTTTTCGAGACGGAGGGCAAATAATGGAATCCGAAGTCTCAGTCATTCAGGGTCTATTGGAAGAATCATCTAGCGGAATTACTCGGTTATTTCTTGAGGATGTGATTCGTGAACTAGATATAGGGATTCATATGCATGAGATGGACTCGCTTCAACAGGTTAGATTTGATGTTCATATTTGGTTAGATGGGGCTGAAATGCCAACTTCAGATGCTATTGATTCAGTGCTTGATTATGAGTATTTAGACGCCGCCATAGACCGAGTCACAAGTGGAGTTCGTACTGGACTATTGGAGACTATGGCCTCAAATCTTCTTGACGATGTCATATCTCCTCCTGAAGTGATTGCAGCTAGTGTTCGCTTGACAAAAATAAATGTCAAAGGTTTTGATGGAAAGTTTGGTTGTTCGATGTCCAAGATAAAGAACTAATTTGCTTCTTAATCCCTCATTTATTGTTGATAATTGAGATGGTGCAGGGGGTGGGATTTGAACCCACGAAGCACTAAGCACCGGAGCTTAAGTCCGGCCCCTTTGACCAGCTCGGGTACCCCTGCACTCTGTCTGAAGCACCCATCTACCTTGAATCGAGCGGCTCGGGCGCCCCCTTTCGGGGGCGTATGAAATTGATGCATTACACGCTCTGACCCAAGCAACGCTTTAACACCCCTCCGAGAGCCGAAGGCTGATGATTGCTAGTAGTAAGGCGTTTTCTCGTCGAGACGAAGTCGTACTTACGATTCTAACTGTAACCTTGTTGATGATGCCATCATTGGTGCAGATAATTGATGATTCTAGCGAACTGAAGAGCGAATATACAGCCGAATCATCGGGTGATGTCGATATCAAGCTCTATACTCTATATTTTGCTGAAATAGAAACTAACGATTCTAGTAATGATCCACCTGATGATAAGGGGTTTATTACAACAGAAGTGCCTGACTCTGGTGGTCAAAATTCACATAGTGCTTTGGATGGTGGTGTGGAATTTAGTACCGGCGAACTGATGAGTTCAATAGAGATATTTGCTAGGCCTAAACATGGCGATGCAGAAGGACAATATTACCTTCCAGTGCAACTTTTTGTTAAATCAGAAGGTCCATCGGGATCGCAAATAACTTGGGATGTTCGAATACTCGTTAATGGCAATACTAAAGCTTCGGTTTCTTGGGAAGATGATGCATGCAACGGTGGATTCTTGAATCCTTGTGATTTTGACCATGAGATTTTTGAAGTAATCCTTAATGACAATCAGGAGTCGATAACTGCATCAAAAGATCAGGAATTTAAAATTGAAGTTTCGGCTGAAATGTCTGGTTGTGAATCCGGAGGCCTTCCTGGTGGGGATAGTTGTACAGCTGAAGTGGCTTGGAATGAAATAGACGGCGAGTCTAATCGTTTTTCACAAATTGAGGCGGAAACAAATGCTATTGCAGATAGTATAATCCTTGTCCAAAGGCTGGGGGATGAATTAGCTGATGGGTTTGAAGTCGATTGGTATCCCAATGACCTGCTTGATGACAGAACAATGCAGTTTCGATTTGATGTCAAGAGCGCATTTGGTCGCTATGATATTGAATCTGTTCGGCTGTTGATGCGAGATCCAGATGGGTTATACATTAGGGATATTGAACTCACTGGAGACGATGACGGAGTAAGTGACACAAGTCAGGGAATATTTGGTAAGTATACTTGGACCTACCCTGGAAATGATTTGACTCCTGGTGAATATAGTGTAGAATTAGAGATTAATGATATTCAGGGTAATTCTTTCATTATTGAGCACGAAACAATAGAGATGCATCAGTATGGTGTTGCCATTAATCATCTTTATGACCGTTCTGTCGAGTATTTCGCTCCTAGTGAGACCACAGTTATTCCTCTTCAATTAATCCACAGAGGTGACTCAACAAAAACAATGGAAGTATCTCTCGAACTTCAGACAAATTTGGGTAGTGCATGGCTAGTTGAGTTTGATTCCCCTGGTGGTTATACTCTTGATCAAGGTGGTGATATTCTAAACCCATTGCTCACTATCACTGCTCCTGATGACCTTACAGGAACTCCCTCTAGGCTCGAGATTGTTGCTCGAGGTGAGGGTTCTGATGGAGGCGTCATCCAACAAGTCATTGATTCTCTAATATTAGATGTTGAGAAACTTGAGACATACCAACCACCTATGGTTTCTGTTTGGAGTGAGGATCATAACTCGCCTTATGCTAATTCATCTCGTCCTGATGATATCGATTCATCAATTCCTAGGTATGTTGAATATAATCAATTCACTCCATTCATACTAGAGATATTTAACACTGGTTTTGATACTGATGCGTTCCGTGTTGATGTTTTGCAACGTTCAAAGTCAATTGTTCAATTATATGATAATGATTCAGGGGAACGAATTTACGAGGATGAAGGTGATGGTACTTTCCATATCCCTTCTCTAGAGCGTCACTCAACCCAAGTTCTTCTATTAAAAATCAAACCATCATCAGATAGGGATGATCCAGATATTGGTATGATTGAACTTGAGGTGCGTAGTGAAGGAAATTCTAGTCTTTCTACTAAAGTTTCTTTTACTATTCAGCGTACTTTCGGCATTAGAGCTGAAGTTTCTCAAGACTGTGATGGAACTCCTCTTGGATTCATCAAAGTGTCATTATGTTCATCTGAAGATAAACCTGAGGTGAATTTACGTGTGCGCATCACAAATAGCATGACTAGTGGTGAATCTGCTACTGATTGGCAGATAATTAATCCCGTCAATCTACAAGAAAATACGGATAGAAATGAGGCCTATGGTTTGTGGGAATATATGATCTTAGATGAGAATGATTCTTCCGTTCCTGTAGTTTCATTGGGTCCAGAAGATTTCATAGAAGTTAAGGTTATAGTGACATTAACCAATCAAGTAGTTGTAGGCAATCATACGGTATATCTTAGAATTATGGAAGCTACAACAGATTCTAATCCTAGGTATTTTGATTTACCAATGACTTTTGAAGTCGATGCTGATGAGCCTAACCTTGAGATTGTACAAATTTCTTCGAATAGAGAACTCACTCCTGGTGAGGATTACAACTTCCAACTAAAGGTCAAGAATATTGGCAATAGTCCTTTGATTGTGTTACTCGATGCAGAAATTGATAATACAGCATGGTCTGTTGATATCAGTGGGCCATCTGGCTCAAAACTTATTGAATTAGAACCCTTTTCCGAGGTCACATTCATCCTTGAGGTCACAGTACCTTCATCTGCCAATAATGGTGAAAAAGTAACAATTAGAGTCACAGCAGAACCTCATGATACGGAACAAAGTTGGCCCGACACTTACACTGCCGAGAACAACATAATGATGATTGTAGGGATAAATTCAATTGTTGATCTATTAATCAACGAGGTAACCCATCCTCGTCTTTCAACTTTGATAATCACAGTTGTTGCAATCTTGTTGGTTTTTGGCGGTATCCAAAGCCGAATGAATAGGAGAAAATGGTCTGCTCATGTCGCTTATCTCGAGGCCCTAAAGGAAGAAGCAGATGGCGTCAATGAAGAGGATGAGGGTGATGCTCCACTCCCTCCTGATATTGAAGAAGAGGAAGTTGATGAAATGGTATATGAAGACGATGACATAGAATTAGTCTAATCAATACGCTATTGTCGTCCGAACGACGCTCCATTCTTCTTAAGACCCATATGAATCGCCGTAGGCGTTAGGGGGAACTTGTTATGCTGCTGGGAGGTGTTAATGTCATACCTGAAAGGCAACGTTCAGCCCTTCTCTTCAGTGCTCTCCTTCTATTAACATCATACTCTGCAATTGAGTTTGCAAGTTGGGAAGTTATCGGTTCTACTGATGAGGATGGGGATGGTCTAACATATGGCTTGGAGTTCTATATCAATACCCAGCCACAAAATTGGGATTCAGATGGTGATGGATTACCTGATGGATGGGAATGGCAATACGGTTTGAATCCTCTATCGAGTAGTGGGGATAATGGTTCAACAGGAGACCCCGATGGTGACAGTTTATCTAATCTCAATGAATATCTATATTCAATTCCTAATAACTGGGATAATACTAATGCTACTCCAACTTCAATGGATAATGGAGTTTGGTGGAATGGAACGGTTCCTGTTAGTAATTGGGACGAAGAGAGTGCAATGCAACTCATACAGGGACTAAATTCAGATGGAGCTGATGAAGACCCTATGGGGAATATTTGTCTAAATACATTTGATGACGATCATGATGGACTTGTCGATAACTGGGATAATGACAAAGATGGTGATGCTGATTGCTCGTCTGATGATGATGACGGAGATGGCATTCAGGATGAGGACCCAAATGGATGGGATACTGATGGTGATGGAATGCCTGATGGATGGGAGGTTGCTAACAATCTAGATCCAACTTCAAACAGCAATAATGATGGGTGGTCAGGAGATCCTGACGGAGACGGTTTAGTTAACTTGTATGAGTATGTTAATCCGAGTTGGGACACTAGGAATGGATCCGTTGCTGGTGGAACTCAATTCTGGCAACCGGGTCCAAATAATCGAACAAATACTGAATCTCCATGTAACCCTGTTGATGGAAGTGGGCCTAATGGATGTGCGATATTTACTGCTGAAGTTGATGGAATTACCTTCACAGATCCTAATCATAATGACAGCGATTTCGATGGCCTAAATGATTCATATGAGGCGTTAGTCCTATTGACTGACCCAACTGCTCCTGATACTGATGGAGATGGAATCCCAGATGGTATTGAGGTAAATGGTTCGTATGGCAATCCGCCTCAAGCATCAGATCCAAGAAATAACAATACTGATGGTGATATTTTTGATGATGGAGAAGAGGATACTAACTCCAATGGTATTGTAGATGATGGAGAAACCGATCCTACTCGAATTGAAGATGGTGGTGACTTTGATGGAGACGAGATCCCGAATTGGCAAGAAAACATGTCTTGCACTCAGTGGGACAATCCAGATACTGACGGGGGAGGTGTAAACGATTTCGATGAGTCACTCAGATTCACACCACAGACTGATCCCTGTATGTCAACATTTGAACTCTATCTTGATATTATTGTCTGGGATCCTGTGGATAATTCATTAACTGTAAATAACACTACAAAACTCAACCCTGAACCTATGGATTGGCGACACGACGGAGTAATAGGACAAATTCCTCCTGTGGCTTATTTTGAGGATATAGGAGGTAATAGAACTCCATTCCGATATAGTTCAATAATTGGCAATAATCTACGCGAGGTTTCAGTATCTATGCCATCTGGAGCAATATCTATCGTTGTGTTAAATGGTTCTTGGTGCTGGGATGTATTATCTTCATTAAATGAAGAGCATTGTGATGATGATTACTTAGATTCTGATCTTGATGGTTTAGCTGATTGGGAAGAGAATGAAGCATACTGGGGAGGATACCTAACTAATCCCAATCTTTTTGATACTGACGGGGATAGTGTGGGTGATCTTGATGAAATATTAGGGGGAACGGATCCCCTTGAGCCGTGTTCTAATAATGCAGATACCGACGGTGATGGTCTGAACGATTGGTTCGAAGTCTCAACCGGTTGTCCACTGGAATATGGAATTCCGGGCGGCAATTCGTCCTTAGATAATTATACAACTCTGTTAGATGACACTGATTCAGATAATGGTGGTATTTCGGACTATCAGGAGTATATTGATGGCACGAATCCTCAAGATAATCCTTCTGATGATTTGAATCCACTTGATTCAGATGGCGATGGCATAAATGATGCATCTGAACAACTTGGCGATACAGATTGGTTAGATCCTGATTCAGATGGCGATGGGATTCCTGATGGAATGGATGTTGATCCTCTAGATCCAACAGACGGTATACAGACAAATCAATTATACTTCATTGCATCTAATAATACCGAAGGAGTCGATTATAATCAAACACATTATTGGAGATGGCACACCTACGACTCTTATAATTCGGTTTCTTGGGGTGTAAATACTAATCTTGTTGGATATACTCAGATGAGTTCTGAATGGTCTACTACTCAGGGGGTGGCTCATTCTGATTTCTGGGATAATTCAGCCTTAATTGATTGGACAATAGCATTACAGGGAAATGCAAGCCTTCAACCTGAAGATGAG
>JASMAJ010000045.1 GCA_030754395.1 Candidatus Thalassarchaeaceae archaeon
CCTTGTTCTGAAACGCTTCGGCCACAACTTTCAGTATTCGTTCGGGTATTTTACTCAATGGATGCCTTCCGCACCTCTGATTAGTAAGGTATGCATCCCAAGTAACAGGCGGTTACAGATGAAGGATTCAATCAACGGAATTATCGACATTGGTTCGAAGAATATTGTCGCTCGAGAAGCAGTAGCAACAGGATTGCTACGATTATCTGCTGAGAGTTTAGATGTTGTTCTCAATGGCAGATCTCCCAAGGGTGATGTCAGAGAAGCATCTACTGTCGCAGCAATTCAAGCGGTAAAGGAAACTCCCAGAATGTTGCCTCACTGTCATCCAATCCCAATTGAAGGTTGCACAGTTGACTGGCAAGTAGAGGGTAATTCTCTCAGGTGTACAGTCAGTGTTCGGACGCATTGGACAACAGGTGTTGAGATGGAATCTCTTTGTGGCGTAAATGCTGGACTTCTTTGTGCATGGGATATGCTAAAATCGATAGAGAAGGACGAGAATGGTCAGTATCTTAATGCTGTAATTGAGGACGTTCGTGTTCTGCGCAAGAGCAAGGGCGACCCGCATGATTGAATGCTTAACGCTACTCGCACGGCTCAATGGCCACCATTGATTTGGAGAATCACTTCCTTGCTGCAACTGAGGCCGCGGCCATTGCCGCTTCTTGGTGGCGTGGTAAAGGAGACGGAAAAGCCGCCGATGGAGCAGCGGTCGAGGCCATGCGAAAGGTGTTCGATGAAGTTCCATTCGATGGCCGTGTTGCTATAGGTGAAGGGGAGCGCGACGACGCTCCAATGCTATGGATTGGCGAGCCCCTAGGTTCTATGCAGGGCGACCCGAATGCTCTACAGATTGACATTGCCGTAGATCCACTTGAATGCACAAATCACGTGGCTAAAGATTTACCAAATGCTATGGCAGTTCTTGCAGCAGCTCCTCGTGGAGCACTATTGCATGCACCCGATTGCTACATGAACAAAATTGCAGGGCCAGCCGAACTTAATGGCGTGATTAGTCTAGATGCTTCCACTTCATACAATGTAGAGGCTGCCGCTTCAGCATTAGGCAAGAAACAATCAGAACTCAATATTGTCGTTATGGATAGGCCCCGCCACGAGACTCTAATTTCTGAACTCAATGCTCATAATGTAAATGTAATATTGATTGGAGATGGAGATGTATCTGCAGCTCTAAATGCAGCCGATCCAAAGTCAGAAATCGATATGCTGATGGGCATAGGGGCAGCACCGGAAGGGGTCATTACTGCAACTGCTCTTAGAGGACTAGGGGCTCCATTTGAAGGCCGATTGGTCTTCAAGAATGAAGGTCATCGTGAGCGTGCTGAACAAATGATTGATGGAGATGTAGACCGACTATGGGACCGAGATGAATTGTGTTCTAGTGATGATTCGATGTTTATCGGGACAGGTGTTTGTCCAGGTAGGACATTTGGTGTTGAAGAGCTCTCAGATGGCAGATTTTCTGTTCAATCAGAGGTCATAGACGTGGCCAGCGGGGCTCACAGATTCATTGACTCAATTCGTCGAGCCTAAGCAAAAATCCTGAGACTACAGGCAAAGCCTTCATCTCTAGGACCCCCCACGTCGAATCGAGGTTCGATAATGGACACCGAATTGCTTGAGCAAACAGCACGTGAATTGGTATCACAAGGACGTGGCATTCTAGCCGCCGATGAGAGTAATGGAACTATGTCAAACAGACTGCAAGCCGTAGGTGTTGAACCTTCTCCTGAAACTCGTCGAGCCTATCGTTCAAACATTTTCGTTACATCAGGTTATGACTCGGCAATTAGCGGTGTAATCTTATTCGACGAAACTATCCGCCAAAAAATGGATGATGGGACTCCAATTCCTCAGTATTTGGCTAGCCGAGGTGTTCATCCTGGAATCAAAGTTGATACTGGTGCTAAGGAACTTGCTCACCATTCTGGTGAAAAAATAACCGAGGGTCTCGATGGACTTCGCGAGCGATGTGAAGAGTATTTTTCCATGGGTGCACGTTTTGCTAAGTGGCGAGCCGTAATCAGAATTGGAGATGGAATGCCGAGTGCTGCAAACCTCTCAACCAATGCCCATGCACTTGCTCGATATGCGGCGATTTGTCAAGAACAGGGATTAGTTCCCATAATTGAGCCAGAGGTTTTGATGGACGGAGTTCATGATGCTCAGCGTTGTTACGAAGTTACTGCTGAGATTTTAGATGCTACATTTGAAGCTTGTAAGATACAGGGTGTGCACATCCCTGGTGCTCTTCTCAAACCGAATATGATTCTACCCGGAAAGGCTTGTTCGGATCAGGGCTCTCGTGAGAGCGCGGCCCAGATGACTGTAGATTGTCTAACAAATCATGTACCACACAATCTCCCTGGAATCGTATTTCTGTCTGGTGGTCAATCTGATGAGGATGCCACAGCACATCTGAATCTGATGAATGCAATGGATGGAGAACACCCTTGGCAATTATCCTATTCTTACGGACGAGCTCTTCTCGCACATGCGTTACAAACTTGGGCTAGTGGTTCAAATGAAGATAGTCAACAAGCCTTCCTCCATCGTGCTAAGATGAACAGTCTCGCTCGCTCAGGAGATTGGTCAGTTAGTTTAGAATCCTAATCTCTCAATATTGAGTTAGGAGATACGAGTATTATCTCAGTTCTCGCCGTCTAGAACACCTGCTCGCAGAGTCCACACACAGATTTCGTAGCGGCCGGAGAGTGCTCCGCCACGCTTTGTAGTAGAGACCTTGAGAATGTCCTTGTCTTTTGAGAGAACGTTTCCTAGTTGTTGAGGTGTAGTTCCGTGTCTCATGGTCGAATTCACATGCTCGAGAATTTCAGTCGTATTTGCCTCGCCGCGAACGTTGAGAAATTTCTTTATTTTTTGTCGTAGTCTTGTTGTGCGCATTTTTAGTTCTCCTTTGTCTTGTTTATCTGATTCCTTTCGTGATGCTTGACCCATGATTCTGATGCCCATTCTGATACTGGGAGATCAGTTAACTGCATTCCACTTTTCCTGACTGTACCAATTCGAACGATTTTATTATCTGATTCAAGTATACTAGTTATTTCACTAGGGTGGCTGTTGACTTCAATTTGACTGGATAACCAGGCTGATATTTCAATCGTATTTCTAGGGCGTTCAGAGAGGTAGTTTCGAATAAGTTCGCGTAGGTTTTGCGAGCTCATATTTCAGTCATCCTCGAGTGGTTACGGTGGCAGGAACCGGTCCGTTGTCTACAGGAGAGCAGGCGTTGATATAATAGTTCTGCAACTCCCCACCTCCTTTCGTTACATATTGTTGCAGAAAATGCGCCTAATATCTGCAATAAAGTCGGTGTGGAAATGAAACTGTTATTTTTTCCATTGGAAATATGTAATGAAATGTAACTAAAAAGATAATTTTAATAGTGAAGCCCCTGCTAACTGATTCAGGAGAGGGTGATTAGTGCCGTTTGACCCGGAATCGACTGCTTCAGGCCAACCTAAGTTTGAATTGCGTAGAATACGTTCAGGGCATCGTCGTCGTTTGTTAGATCGACTGACAGATGGTGGTGCTACTGTTAGTGAACTTGCTCGTGATACTGTTTTACGAATTCCTCACGCTTCTGCAGAACTTAGAAGGATGAGAACCGATGGACTGGTAGCCAGTGACCAAATAGCTGGCTCAAGAGGTGCTCGCCTTCATCTTACTCAATCCGGCTGGGAAGAAATACGCCTAGATGAGTTATCACGTGCCCAAGATGCATTTCCTCTTCCTCAACCATCGAGTCATTGTTGTCTTCTGGCTAGGGATGGAGCTAATTTGCTTCTAGGTATACTTGCTCCAATTGACAGCCCTCTTGTGTTAATTCCAGATCGTCCTCTTCTTTCCACATCCACTGAACGAATATACAGTGGAAGTGAGGGGGTCTCTTGGACTTGGGCGATACTTAGAGAGAGAAGTCCTAGGTGGTTTAATCTAACTACCTTAGAAATGCTTCAGGCCCCACCTACAACTTACGATCCAGAGAATATTTCATCCTACGTAGGGGAGAATCATATTATTGGGATTGTTCGTGCACGATTAGTTGACGAAGATCAACCGATGGCTCTAGCACCTGGGATTTGGTTTGAACCACCTAATCATCGACCAGAACCTCCTCTCCCTGAAGCGAGTCATCATAGGGGGAAATGGATACTTGGAAATTGTCACGAGTTATCTCCTGAGATTAGACCTAAGGAACCAATCATGGCTCTAATGGATGAACGTCTTCCACGTTCAATGTTACTAAGAACAGCAAGAATTGGTGCACTTGTAGTTGCAGATTTGGGTGGCCTAGATGCTATTGGTGATGCATACCCAATCTCTTGTCTTGATTATTGGATAGAAAGAGCTCATCCTCGATTAACTGCTTCAGAGAGGAAAAGGCGCCTCTCTAGTCTCAGAGAGCGATTGACATCGAATCGTAAGGTGCGAACTGAAGAGTCAACTTGGAGACGATTCAGGAGAGATTGGGCTGATTCTGAATTTTCAACAAATGAGGAAAGTATTCGTCTACTCGAAACGCGCGGATTAGGCCAAGTTGCTAGAACCTCACTGATTGAATGGTCGGTATCCGAAACTGAAAGACCCCCCCTCGTTCTTGATCTTCATGATTCGCTCCCCGAAGATGTTCTGAATACAGTAGTTTCACATCCCTCCTTACGTCTTGCATTAACCACTTCACCTTCAGAATTATTATCTATTTTTGATGAATTAGTGGTAGACCCGCTACGTCCACTTCCATGGTTACGATTGCGAACGAAAGGAGGCAGAGATCTTCCTCTTCGATTAGTTACTGACTCAATTCCATTATTAGAGGAGGAAATACACGAAGCCTCTGACATAGTTTCTCCTTGGAAAATACTTGGCTTAGAAAATGAGCCATCTGAATTTATTGAAGTAGATTCATCAATGATTGGCTCCGCAATTTCTCAATTTCCTGAAGGGAATGAAGATTGGGCCAACATGATGGAAGCAAGTTATCCAATAGCTGCTTGGATAGCCTCACCGAGAAGAACTCGTTGGCATCGTTGGCAGAGGCTAATGAATAGGATTGATTCAGAATGGTTGGCATTAATGGATTTAGAGTTTTTACCTCTTGAGAGATTGGCGGAGGTTGCGAACAAGGCTCCTGAGCGAGTTTTGCTGAGATTCGAGGAACAATTACGAATAATGATTAGAGCCGATTCAGAAATTGCCCTTCGCACAAGACCCGCAACCGACTCTTCTCAAGCCTCAAGAGGTGACTCTTGGGTTGCAGCTCAGCTTCTAGCAAATGCTCCTTGGTTACCTCAAGATCTGCAACCAGATTTACTTCGATGGGCTCTTGAAGCATGGCTAAAAAATCCTCCTAATAATTCTAGAATTGCCCTTGAAGCTGTTGATTGGATGCATTCGGGACAAATTGGAGATTCGTCAACCTTTGATCCGATACTTCAGGGGATTCTTAGAAGTTCTAGAGATTTACCTGAAGATCATGATTTGAAAATTTGGTCTCTTCTTGTAGACAGAATTGTTGGTGGAAAAATGTTACAGATAGAAGAACTAGAGAAGATAGTAAAGACTCTTCCTCTAGATTGGTGGGCTCCTATTGCTCCTGAGGTTCTAATAAACATTCTAGGTGATGAAGAATCATCCAATTGGTTGTTACAGAATCCTCTTCCATGGTCTGCTGCAATTCTCAGACCCGAGGGTGAAGTCAGTCAGTCCCCTGGTCTTCGGAGTATTACTCATAATGGTTGTCCGCCAGAGTTACATGTAGCAATATCTAGAAGATTTAGAGCACGTTATGAAAGGGGAGCCCTACCAGATACGGCTGCGCCTATTATCGATTTGCTGGCTGCTCTTGATGACCTACAGGAGGGCCGTTCTCCAAATTCAGGAAGAACTCATCCAATGGTTGGATGGTTAGCACAGCCTATTGAGAAGTGGCCAGTTATGACAAATGAGATGGTCATGAATGGAGACCCACATGTCGCTGAACGCTTGATTAAACGAATTTCAGGGTATAATAACAACCTTTTCAGTAAACAACAATTTTGAAAATAATTACTATTTTCATTGTAATTTCCATTAATTTCTCTTCCGAGGGGTTCTTGAAGGGTACCCAAGAGCGACGGATGCCCGACCGGCAACACCGTGCCGACGAAAGCCCCACGCCGGAGTTAGTAGGATGAATCACGGTACCACGGAACGGGATTTACCACAAGTCGAAGACCGACGTGACCCGCTGCTGGGGAATGATCGTCGGAGCAACACTTGTGGTCGGATTGTGATGGGTCCCCGGACGACCGAATGGAATGACTTACGGGACAACCCCATAGTCCAACAGACGTCCCGGGGTGGGTCAGGTGCCCGAGCATTGCTGTGAAGGCCACCGTTACTCCCCGGGGCACACATTTTATCCAAAGTTCTCAAGACCCCATATTCAGGCTGGATTATGATGCACGACCTCGGACTGGTAGGCGGAACTTTCGACCGTTTGCATGCTGGGCACCGTGCTTTAATCGAGAGAGGGCTTTCAGAATGCACTTCATTAGAGATATGGCTGACTAGTGATTCTATCGCTCAAGCCAAAGATCCAAGATGTGAATCGTGGTCTGTTCGAGGTCAGAACATTCTTGATTTTCTTGAAGATTCGTCAAATCGAGTAAGTCTACATGTATTGGAGGATTCAGACGGACCTGCACCCTGGCACCAATCTGCAACAGCAATTTTGTGCACTCCTGAGACGAGAGCAGCTTGTGATAGAATAAACTCTGAGCGTAATCAAAATGGATTGCCTAATCTGGCGATTGTAGTTGTTCCACATC
>JASMAJ010000046.1 GCA_030754395.1 Candidatus Thalassarchaeaceae archaeon
AGAAGTTTGTCCGGCTGGAATAAGCATTACAGATAACGCAATTATTCCATTAAAAGAGAGGGTTGTAACAGAATATTATGACCCTCTAGCAATGATTGCTAAGAAAATTGGACTCCGCTGACCAAATTGTCATTGGAAGACAAAGAATGAGATATTACCCCCGCCCAGGATTTTCCCAGGCGAGGTTACGTGGATCAGTGCTAAAGAAAGAAAAAACGGTACACCCTGAAAATCAGAGGCGCTTGATTCCGGTCTTCTTCACGTTGGCCTTCTTGATCTTGGCTGGGAGCCAAGCCGGTCCATTCGCAGGCTTTGGTACCATTGCGGTTGAGCCTGTGAAGCAATGTACCTTGTTCGTGCCGCGCTCGCGCAGACAGATGTCGGTATGACCACGAGTTGCTGCTTTCAGAGCAGCACCGCGGGGTTGCTTACTCACGAAAACCTGAGCAGTGTCATTGTCACCCTCCATCAAAACGAAGTATTTTTTGCCAGACATTGAATTATCCACCTCCACAGGGTGGGCCACTCAGAGAGATTATGAAGTTTGAGGCTGATAAACGCTTCACTGCGCCGCTGAGGGGACCTTTGGGGGATTTCCGGAACCCCCAAAATAGTAATAATTGCCTCATAATTCTGCACAAGCAAGGGTCTTTGTGTTGAGAACTCCATCAATGGAGCGAATAGAATCAACCACCAAACGGGCTATTTCACCCATATTAGAGGCTTCAATTTTTAGTATCAAATCGTGGTCTCCGAAGAGAAGATTTGCATCCACAACGAATGATAACTCTGAAGTCTCGTTGAATACAGAGAATTCAGAGCCAGGCTCGACATTGATGAGAACATAACCTACTGACATCAATACTTCTAGAGGCGTTGACCGAATTAAGCCTTCGCTGGCATAGAAGTCAGAGATTATGCCTACGATGAGGTAATATCAGGTGGCCTGCTCTCGTACCTGTATGGCCGAGACAGTCATCGTGCGAGAGTGCAAATATGGACAGGTCAGGGTACTATTTGGCAATATTCTGCGAGTAGATGGTGACCTCTTGGTTACGACAGCTAACAATCGCCTAGCAGGGCGAGAAGGCCTAGATGAGAAAATCCATCAAAAAGCCGGTCCTGAACTTCGTGAGTTTACCCACCAAATTGCAGTTGAGAGAAGAAAGGAGAACTTACAGCCGTGTGGAGTAGGTGAAGCCGTAACTACACCGGGATTCAATTTGCCTTTTGAAAATCTAGTTCATGTTGTAGGACCTGATTGTCGACGACCTAATCAAGATAACTTTCGTCGCGACCTATTGAAACAATCCTATGCTGCTATGTTCAATCAAATAGAGGCTGTAAAAAAGCGTGAGACTTTGGTTATGCCACCTATCTGTATGGATATTTTCGCATATCCACACCGAGAAGGCGCAAGGATGACAATGGAAATTGTTCTAGCTTGGATGGATGAAGGAGAGGATCCTGGGACTGATATGATTCTCATCGTTACAGATGATAATCAATTCCTCAATAATATGAAAACTGTTTATCGAGAATCTGAAGATAGGTTTCCCGGCATAGACAGAACTAGGGCCTTCAGAAAAGGCAAGTACCCCTGAGTTAGAAATCAGCGGTCTAAGTTACCAATATGCAAATTTACAGCCTCAGTTAGTGTGAGCCGCCCAACAGCAACCGATCTTGCCAAATTTGCTGGAATGGTTAGCCTTCCTTCAGAAATTCTGCGACTCCTACGCTGAATTTCACGAACTTCTCCTTTTGATGGAGTTACTTGTAATCGCTGAGTAATTGGAATTCCTTCCAATGAACTAATTGTTCGAGCAGCAGAGATATGATCATGACGCGATCCTTTCGAAGTTGAATGCTCATCTACCAATTGTACAGATAAACCACGAGCAAGACAAACGTTTGCAATTCGAGATGATATGGTTCTCACACCATCACCAATTCGAACTACAGACTCGGCAGGAGCAATATCTAGCAATATTTCTGTTATTCTGTCAACTACTGCGTCAACTGATTCCAATTGCATAGAACCTGCAGGTCGTCCATCGGCTAACCATGCTAAACCGGGACGAGGGCCAGGGTCAATTCCAAAACAAATTCGCTGAACTTGGTCTCCAACATACATCCTATTGATTATTGAACCAATTACAGAATCTATTTCTTCAATATCACATCCTACTCCGCGACCATCATCGGTAAGTAGGACTTCAGCATGAGAACCTATCCAATAATTGACCCCTATTGGAACTGGATGGGAAGTATCAATCTGAGAATATTGTAGACCTGAAGCTCTCAATCTATTGAGCAATCGGTATGCCAAACGAAAGTCATCTGTCCGGACAGCCACCTCTGACACAGTTTGTCAAAGTTAGACCTCGCATTCAATGGTTGCTAACTAATCACCAGAAATCCTACTGGTTTTAGAGTATCAGCATTTTCTCAATTCGGATGAGGGAATAATAAGGGAAATATATCATTTTGAGTAATTGACAAGCGATGTCGTCAAGAACCTTGAGAATAGGCTACACATATGAGCAGCGTATATGAGCGTGAATTACGTTCTGTTCTAGCTGGGGAAAAAAAAGGAGTTCAAGCAATCACTCGTTCCTGTAATGAAGTTGAAAGAGCGCGGGCACTACAAGTTTGTCAGCGTCCTTTTCTAGTGGTCAGAGCCCCTGGGAGTGGAAGTGAAGGGACTGGAGATCTTCTTGCACTTAGAGGAGATATGTGCTTTCCAATTGAAGTAAAATCATCGAAGACCGATAAGATATACCTTTCAGGACGAACTAAGTTACAATACGATGCACTCAAGACAACTGGAGAGAAATGTGGTCTGCTACCACTTTATGCATTCAGACTCAAGGGAGTTAGGGGGGATAGTTGGACTATTATGAAAGTGCCAGTTGAAGGGTTGACTGGAAAGTTGCGCACACTGGCAAGATCGATACCCCAAGTACCTCTGACTCGTAATGGTTCACCATATCTGAACTGGCATGAAGGAATGCCTCTACACAGATTCTTAGCACTTATCAGCCGCTCAGATGGAGCCCGATTAATCGAAAATCAATATAATAGTTAACTGAAATTTTCAACTAACTCTCTAGAAATGATTCGGTTTCAGATAGGTGAGATTTAACCTGCTCTATTTGAGTTCTAACATTGACTAGACTGGCTTGCATCAGCAATCGAGATATTGTTTCACTCTCACGTCGAAGTCGGTCAATTTCCCTCATATGTTTACGATTCTCTAGCCCCTCGCTGTCACTCACATCTATCGGAAGTAGTAGAAGGTAAAGTAGTTCATCACGTCTCGAGCACATTCAAGAGTGGGTGGCCTTGACCAACTGATATGGAGCAAGGGCTGAGTCTCAGTCAGTTACTCTTTATTGTGCTCCTAGGACTTTTTTGGATTAATGGATGGGCTCCCTTATGGGCTGTGTTATTAGTTTCAATATGGTATCTATCTCTTATTTGGTTAGAGCAGAATGGAACTCTAGACAAATGGAACGCATCACGTGCTTTAGGAATCATCTTGATGCTTCGAACTAATCACGGCAAAGTAGCATTAGAAAAAGTCTCGAATCCTCGTCGATTTTGGAGATGGTACGGTGAATTCTCAATTTGGCTATGTTTAGGCATGATGGGATTGGTTGTTTTTCTCCTATTTGCCACTGCTATTCTCACAACAATGCAACCTTCACAACAAGAAGTTCTACCAGCTACTGATCTGCTACTAATCCCTGGAGTCACTAGTTTTGTCCCTCTAAAGTGGCCACTAATAGCCTTGATTATTGCCCTCATTATCCATGAATATAGCCATGGAATTCAAGCTCGAGCACATGGAATGCAAGTTCGTTCATTCGGACTTCTACTCGCTGGCCCTCTGCCTGTAGGAGCCTTTGCAGAACCTGAATATGAGGAAATGGTTCGAGCACCTCTTAGAGAAAGAATGCGATTGTACGCAGCAGGACCCTCAATCAATCTACTAGCAACATGGATGGTCCTGATTCTACTTAGTGCAACTGCTAATGGATTCGTAGCAGAAAACCCAGGAGTTCATGCAACTGGAATAATCAAAGAAACCGGCGCGGAAGATGCTGGCTTATTGCCTTATGAGACAATTACTCATATTGATGGAGCCGAAATAAATGATTATGATGATTTTACAAGTGCATTAGAATCATATTCTGCAGGAGAGTCTGCTTTATTTTCAGTCCTTCCAAGGCCTTCTGACAACGAAAATTCTGAAAGAGATATCGAGATTGTTTTCACTGACAAGCACGAGCATTACATGCGACCTTGTTTGGAAGAAATTAGTTGTGATGCTGAAGAATACAGCCTATTATTAGGCGATGAATTAGGCATTTTTGAAGGAGATGCATTTGTAGGCATGATAGTTTCTGAAGGCACTGCTGCAGCAGATAGATGGTCTTTTTTATTCAATGAAGAGAGTTCAACGATAGAAAAAACAGTGCAGACAATTTTTGCACCATTTGCAATGCTAGGTGTTCCAATAGCTAACGAGGGTCATACTATGATATTAGAGGAAAGAGCGATGCTTTCTGCAGGAGATGGTGCTATTGCCTCTACTCTAGGAACTGACGGTATGCTTGCAGTATTCGATTTCCTCTTCTGGCTAATTTGGATAAATTTTCTACTTGGATTTGCAAACCTAATCCCTATGGTTCCTTTCGACGGGGGGCATATTGTTCGAGATGGGACTCACTCAACTCTACGATTCTTCATGCGTAAATCCAATCCAATAAGAATTGAAAATTTAGCGGAAAGACTCAGTTCAATGAGCAGCCTCTTCATACTTCTTATACTTCTAATTCCAATAGTCCTACCAAGAATTTTCTAGGGATTTATTCTTCTTCATCAGAAGAAGAATCATCTTTCTGTAATCTATCAGTTACCATATCAATTAGAATCGGGGCCACGATGATGAATGAAACAAGCAGAGCTAAACTGCTCCAAGAAGCTCCAGGCACCGCACCAGCAGTTCCAGATGCTGAGAGTTTGACTGCACCAACCCAAGGTATCTCAAGTGAAGCAACCCCAATTATCCATTCATCTTTGATCGCTTGGACAAGTTGACCATTTTCATCACTAAGGCTGATTTGGTCATACTGACAACCATTACTCCATATGTTGTCTCCTGTAGTGATGTAACCTTCGTGGGAAGGAACCCAGTTCTCAATGCGAAGATTAGAATTGCTATGAAAACACTCATAATCTAACTCTAAAGTAATTTGGGACGCCCCTACAACATCAGTTCCAGGAACGTCCCAACCTCCGTTAGGATTGGCTACAGCCTTTAGCAAAGCACGATGAATCACTGGTGTATCACTACCTCCATTTTTTCGGAAAATGATTACGTCACCGGGCATTCCATGGCTCTCATAGCCTTCGTGCTCATTACCCTCTTGAGTTGCTTCAGCCAATGTGATAATCTCAACTCGATTATTATTCATAACGAGAATCAAGTCTCCTGGATCTATTGCTCCAACAGAACCACTTTCTCTATCATGCATCATTGAGCCAGATTCTACAACAACCATAGGAGGATATTTACCGGTTGCAATAGTCAGGGAACCCAATAGAAGAACGACTAGCCCAATTGCTAGAGTGGCCTCTCGCATCAACATCTTGCTATCCATATTCAATCCTCCCACTCGATCTTAATCTCACCTGCTGGCCTAGTTAGGTAGAGCAATGTAAGTGAAGTAGCAGTAAGAATAATGCTGACTCCATCAAAATGCGGAGCAAGAGAATGAATTGATTCATTGCCTGAAAGCAAGAGAGTTAAGTCAACAGTATATTCACGACTACCGCCTTCTAGAGAGGCTAATCCAAACATCATATTGTATAGGAGAAGAGTTCCAATTAATCCACTAAACATCAATATTATTCTATTCCAAATGGGTTCATGCAAGACTGGAGCACCAGGAAGTATTCGTGCAAGATGAGACTCTCTTGTGTTAAGCCATTTCATCAATGCACTTTGTTCGTTTTCTGAATCAATAACCAATTCATCTTCAATTACTGACAATTTTTGTTTCTTTTGCATTGATTTAGAAATGTGCCTTAATTTCCCTGAAGTTTTTATCCCAAGGCTTTCATAATGAGATACAAGAGTTTTCTGATACTCAATACCTAGCATCAATGCTGCCTCTTCTGCCTCGCCTCTTCGGCGTAGAACTTCTGGTCTAGAGTCCAAAGAAAGAATAGAATTCAAAACGGATTTTTGACTCCAAAAAATGGAAAATTCAGGTACAACATAGAAGGCAATCAGGCCTCCAAAAATAAGAGCTGCCCAAGACCAAGAAACATAGGCTGATTTACTTGGATCTGCAGTTCCATCCAGAATAAAAAGAAACAAAAATCCCCATAATGTTGCTGCAACGGACAGAATAGTAGTGTATGTGATAATTTGAAAATGACTGTCACTCTTACTCAGCCACCAACGCCGAAAAGGGTCCAAAAGACGTCTGCGGGGTCTCGCCATCATCATTGGGTAGGACTCATCCGATTTGTTAGTTCTCTCTTGATGGACAGGTGAAAATAGAAAATATAGGTTCGTAATAACACCCATTGGTTCATGTCGAACACACATACGCATAGAGTCAGATGGATGGCTCTGCTCTAGATTGCTTTCACCCCGATGTACGTGCTCTCGTACAAGAACGAGGTTGGGAATTAACTCCTATTCAGGAAGCTTCTGCGACTGAACTGGTCGCTAGTAAAGATAGAATTCTGGTTGCGCCAACTGGAAGTGGGAAAACAGAAGCCGCAATTCTTCCTCTAGCATCACGAGCTCTGGAGGAAA
>JASMAJ010000047.1 GCA_030754395.1 Candidatus Thalassarchaeaceae archaeon
GTACTGATGTCACACTATTGCCTTCATGATAAGTAGGAGGATTAGTGGAAACAAAATCATTGTTGCATTATCATCAATCCACTTCACTCTTGGAATTTCACCAAGAACAGTCAAGGGAGCTAAAATAATTGCATAAAGAATTGGAGTTGAAAATAGTACAGAACAACCCAACCAAATAATGTATGATGCAACCATACCGGCTACTATAGCCTTCTTCATCCCCATTTTTGCTCGCTTAACCTCACCCATAAGAGGGTCCACGAAAGTCAAACCACAGATGATCGGAATCGTGAACTTTCCAGCCTCAAGACCCTCGCCTTCCTGAGGTGCTATAATTAGAGTCAAACATACGGCGATTGCCCCCCAAGCTAACGCACTAACTTGATTTGCCTCATATTCGCGCTGACCTACAATAATGATTCCAAAATTAATTCGTATTGCTTCTATAATTACAAATGCGATTCCGACTGCGATGACGAAATCTCTTGGTTCTAAATTTACCATATTTGCAATCTCAACCCCATATAGATGGTATGCAAGGGGGATAAGAAACATTGACACATGAGTAATTCGTCGGAACCAATGACCTCCAGCACCACCTACAGAATGCTGAATATGGTCAATATCAACTGGAATTTCATCATTCATTAAATCACCTTAATTCATTTACGCTCTCAATTTGATTTATCTCTGATATGTCCGACTGCTTGATTGAGTGTCATATTTCCGGTCTCAATTGCTCTAATTGATTCATCGAATAGATCAGAGGTTAGTAAAGCCGAATCCCATGCTGAAATAAGCCGCTCTCTAATTCTTAATCGCTCACGGTCTTTGGAGGATTTTAATTCGGCGATTGAATCGACTAATTCAGAAATCCCCGTAGAACTATGAGCGGAGACCAGTAACACATCAGGCACATCAATATTAGAACCAGCAGAGAGGGCAGATTTGACCGCTTCTGCTGCTCTATTGGCGTTAGGAAGGTCAGCTTTATTGATTACAATCAAATCTGCCAATTCCATTATTCCTGCCTTCTCAGATTGAATTACATC
Organism: Candidatus Thalassarchaeaceae archaeon; assembly: GCA_030754395.1. Lineage (GTDB taxonomy): Archaea > Thermoplasmatota > Poseidoniia > Poseidoniales > Thalassarchaeaceae > MGIIb-O1. The sequence goes on from JASMAJ010000047.1 coordinate 1,053, forward strand.
ACCTCTATCGGGCCCATCAACGAGAATTATTCGATTAGCAAAAGCAACAACTCGGATTTCTGATTGACCTGCTCCGACGGTTTCGAGAACAACGTGATCCCACCCACATGCGCAAAGAACGTCGACCATGGGAGTTAAACAATCCATCAAACCACCTGGATGATTTCTTGTAGCTAGTGAACGCACGTAAATACCATCGGAAGAATCAGCATTCATCATACGCATACGATCTCCGAGTAATGCCCCACCTGTCTGAGGCGAGGAGGGGTCAATGGCCAATACGGCTACGGTCTCATCTCTAGAAGCCCATTCGTCAATTAACTTGCCTATGAGCGTAGATTTACCAACACCTGGAGGACCCGTTATCCCAATTGAATCTCCAGAACCATTCTCCACAGGAGAGGTGCCGCCCTCTTCAAGGACACTGAGCAATCTAGCCAATGCACGGCGATTCCCCGATTTGGCAGATTCGAATAGAGAGTTATTTTCATTCATTCCAGCGCCAACCTATTTGCTCACCAACACCAACTGGCTCTGAGGCTTTCTTCCGAGAAGAAACCATTTCTAGGAACTCTAGAATGCCCTTTGTTGTTGAACCTGGGCCAAAAATAGCTCTAACACCTTGTTCGTAAAGTGGAGAACGGTCATGTTCGGGAATAATTCCACCGGCAAAAACTACGATATCACCGAGTCCTGCCTCGCGTAAACCATCACACACCTTTGGAATTAACACGTTATGAGCACCGGAAAGTGTGGAAAGGCCGACAGCGGCTGCATCTTCATCAGTAACTATCCTGACAATTTCTTGAGGAGTACGTCTTAAACCGGTATAAATTACCTCGTGCCCTCCATCCCTTAGAGCCCTAGCAATCACCTTCGCCCCTCTGTCATGACCGTCTAAACCTGGTTTGGCAACAACGATTCGCATGGTTCAGTCCGTATCTTGGACTCAGAAGGTAGCCTTCAAGCAACCGATTGAATGGATATTGAATCTGCTTGCTTTTCAGGAATGCTCATGGGCGGGCTAGCAGCGTTGCAGGCTAACTATGTCTGGTGTGGAGGAGCGCATTGATGACTTGCGGCGGCGTAAAGCGCAAGCAGAGGCTGGTGGAGGCCAGAAAAGAATAGCCGCACAACACAACCGTGGAAAGATGACTGCGCGTGAGCGAGTCGAGCAATTACTCGATGATGGAAGCTTTGTAGAAGTTGACGCATTGGTCGAACATAGGTGTCGAGACTTCGACATGGACCGTAATGTAATACCAGGTGACGGCGTTGTTTGTGGGCACGGAACTATTGAAGGAAGAACTGTGTATTGCTTCGCACAGGATTTCACAGTTTATGGCGGATCATTAGGTGAGATGCATGGACTAAAGATTTGTAAAATCCTAGATATGGCTCTGAAGACAGGATCCCCCATAATTGGACTAAATGATAGTGGTGGAGCTAGAATCCAAGAAGGTGTGGCAAGCCTAGGTTCGTATGCTGAGATTTTCTTCCGCAATGTTCGCGCAAGTGGCGTTGTGCCTCAAATTTCAGTGATTATGGGTCCTTGTGCTGGTGGTGCAGTCTATTCACCTGCAATTACAGATTTTGTAGTAATGGTTGATAATACGTCTCACATGTTCATTACTGGGCCTGAAGTTATCAAAACCGTGACGAACGAAGAAGTCTCATTCGAAGACCTTGGGGGAGCGTCCACACACGCAACACGTTCAGGAGTTACTCACTTCACGGCAGAAAATGATGATGAGGCACTTGATTTAGTTCGAGAATTAGTAAACCTGATTCCGTTAAACAATCTAGAGAAGCCACCGATAAAAGCAACATCCGACCCTGTCGATAGGGTTTGCGAATCTTTGGATGAATTAGTTCCTGAAGACCCTTCCACGCCCTACGATATCATTGACGCTGTTGAAGAAATATTAGATGACCGTGCCTTCCTTGAAGTACAAGCTGATTATGCACAAAATATTGTAGTAGGATTTGGACGTTTAGGAGGCCACACAATAGGCATTGTAGCGAATCAACCCAAAGTTCTAGCCGGTTGCCTTGACATTGATGCTTCAGTTAAGGCTGCTAGATTCGTACGATTTTGTGATGCGTTCAATATCCCACTACTTACCTTCGTCGATGTACCTGGTTTTCTCCCCGGAGCCAGTCAAGAATGGGGAGGAATTATCCGACATGGTGCGAAATTACTCTACGCATACGCTGAAGCGACTGTGCCCAAACTCACGGTAATTACTCGCAAGGCCTATGGGGGCGCTTATGATGTCATGTCTAGCAAGCACATTCGTGGCGATTACAATATTGCTTGGCCTACAGCTCAGTTGGCAGTAATGGGGGCAGAAGGGGCTGTACAAATCATTCACAAGAGAAGAATCAACAGTGCTGGCGACCCAGAAGGGGAGAGAAAAAGACTCATTGATGATTATGAAGATACATTTGCAAACCCGTATAGAGCAGCATCTTTAGGATATCTAGATGATGTAATTCAGCCAAGAGACACAAGAGAAAGATTGTCTAAGGCTCTTGGGGCACTATTAGAAAAAGAAGAAATTCGGCCCGCACGTAAGCATGGAAACATTCCTTTGTGAGGTATTTTGATGGCTAGCAGGAAAGAAAAAATTCGCACCGCAGTAATTCTCGCTGTGTTACTTGAAGAAGAAGGTGGTGACTATCTGAAACCTTCTAACACAAGAGACAGGGGTGGTTCATGGTCTCGTGATCATCGCCGCATGTTGATAGGACGAAGAAATCTTTTCCGCGCACGTACACGAAGAAGCACTCCGAGGTGATTTTCATGACTAAGACAAGAAAAGTAACCGTCGATGGGGATGAGTTCGAAGTAGAACTTGAGAAGATTGATGGTCTTTGGCAAGTCAAAGTTGATGGGAAATCATTCACAGTCAGTGTTGAAGGAAGAATTGTTGAAGAATCTGCGGGGAAGAAACGAAAGAGGGGAAATAAAGGAAAAACATCAGGGACAATTTCATCAACTATTCCTGGCAAAATTATCTCAATAAATACAGAAATAGGGGCGCAAGTCAAAGAAGGAGATGTTTTGATGATTTTAGAAGCGATGAAAATGCAGAATGAGATACATGCTCCAATATCTGGAACTATTTCTCAAGTCAACTACAAACCAGGTGATAGTGTTGAGGCAAATGCACCTTTGTTAGTGATTTCACCCGAAGTGCCAAAACTAAGTGATACCTGAGGTAGTACAATGCCGACATGCGACTATCCTGATTGTAGCGTCGAAGGAGAGATGGTCAGCCGTCTTTCTCCCGATGGATTTCTTGTAGCCACAGGGAAAAAAGCCTATTCATTTCGCGAAGCTTATCGGCGATTCCATTATTGTAAAGAGCATCATGATGAATTGATGAGCACGGTTTGGAATAGAGTACGTTCTAAGGATGACAAAGAAGATGACCATGTCGCTCCAACAGCAATCTGAAATATTCCAGAATTGCCTCTCGGCATATTGAAAGAACTAGTTCACTAGATACCATTCAATGAGCCGCGACTATGTATCACATCTCGAGTGTTCTTACACGGGTGAAATAATTGAGAAAGGTACGCCTCATACACTTTCATCAGTAGGTAAACCTATTCTTGTAAAATATGATCTGGATTCAATTAGGAAAGAAGTTTCGAGAGAAAATATTGAGGATTCAAAAGAATTAGGCTTCTGGAGATATGCACCCCTCCTGCCAGTAAGTGAACCTGAAAATCGAGTTTCATTAGGAGAAGTGATAACCCCCCTAATTGAGCTAGTGGGGAGTTTATCGAACCTGAAAAGTAAGCCAGAATGTGTATTGGTCAAGGACGAGTCACGACTCCCAACGGGATCCTTCAAGGCTAGAGGTTTGGGGTTAGCAGTATCAATGGCAAAAGAATTTGGATTTGAGCAATTGGCAATCCCTACTAATGGAAATGCTGGCTCTGCATTAGCAGCATACGCAGCCCGAGCGGGGATGAAAAGCACAATATTATGCCCCGATAACACTCCAATAATCAACACCTCCGAGACATTAGCACAAGGAGGAGATACATTTCTCGTCAATGGGTTAATTGGAGATTGTGGAAAAATTATTGGAGAAGGAAAGGAATCTATTGGTTGGTTTGCGGTTTCGACCTTGAAAGAGCCATATCGTATTGAAGGAAAAAAAACTATGGGTCTTGAATTAGCTGAACAACTTGGCTGGAATTTACCAGATGTCATTTTCTACCCTACTGGAGGAGGCACAGGGCTGATAGGAATGTGGAAAGCGTTCCATGAATTGCTAGAATTAGGTTGGATTGATTGTAAACTCCCTAGAATGGTAGCGGTACAATCAACTGGTTGCGCTCCAATTGTGAAGGCTTGGCAAGATGGGGTTGAACATGCAGAATTCTGGCAGAATGCTAAAACTGAAGCAAGCGGAATTCGTGTACCTGCAGCAATTGGAGATTTTCTCATCTTAAGAGCAGTGAGAGAATCTAATGGGTTCGCTATTGCTGTCGATGACGAACACATTATGCGTTCAAGAGATATGATTGGAAAAGCAGACGGATTACTTCTATGCCCCGAAGGTGCTGCAACTTTCGCAGCCTACGAAGTTGCTCTTGAACAGGGGTTGGTCAGTCCATCGGAAAAAGTCGTTCTCTTTAACACAGCAACAGGACTGAAATATCCATTACCTAAAGTATCAAAGAAGTTGGATAAAAATATGCCATTTAATCCTTCTTTTTTTAGATGAGACCTAGCGCATCTTCAATTCGATTTAATTCAGGTCCGGTAGAACCAGCCCCAACAAATGCGTACGTCTCACTAGCCACACATCCTGCACCAACATAAGGAGAGCCAAAACACACAGTCCCGACCATTACTGGCACTTGCATGGCTTCCTGAATCCTATTTGCTTCCTCGGCATGAATGTCTGGATGGGCAAGTACACCCTTGTTATTTGCTACTAATAATGACCCCACTGTATCTTGACTTACAACTTTTGAGCGTATTGCTTCAACACCCAAGACCTCTCCAATCATCTCAGCACCTGGGCCAGGAATTACAGAACTAACGACTGCTCCATGATCATTACAAACAACAAGATTTCCTGCAGCGTTCACACCACTTTCCATGACCACGACATCGCCAAAACTGGTCAATCTATCTAGGTCGGCTTCAGTTGCAATGTCAGCAACAGCAAGGCCTTTCTTATTCCCACGGATTAAAGAACCAAGAAGAGCAGAACCACCAATTAGTGTAGGATACATTTCCATTTCAAATCTAGCAACTAAATCATCAATAGCTGGTTGATCTAATGAAGAGGGATGGAAAAGAACGTCACCTACGACGCTAAGATATACGCCGACCTGTGTATGTCCGAGGACGTCTCCTGTTCCGATTCCCATTGGCTCACCTGTGTCTCTCAATAATTATGGCTACGCCCATAGCGGATGAATGTTGATGCGGGGAGGTGAAAAAGAGTGGCACAGCGACGTAAGTTCCCGTGGGCTCTCGCACCACAGTACAGAATACGACGCAGGAGGACTTGACTTCCGGGTTCGATATGGGACCGGGTATTACCCCTCCGCTGTGGCCGTGCACAACTCTTTCTCGAATGTAATGGTGATAGAATCGAATTTGCCTATTGGACAGAGGCCCACAAAAAATAGTGTGGGCAAGTAGAAAGATGAATGCTCGGGGGGTTAGTGCAGCTGGGCTGAACACCTCGGCGAACCTCGGTGCTTACACCCGCTGTCTATCAAA
>JASMAJ010000048.1 GCA_030754395.1 Candidatus Thalassarchaeaceae archaeon
CCACCCATTCTGGTTGACTGATATTATCTAGAACCGAATCTGTAGAATTCCATGAGCCAGCACCTAGTCCGAATTTTCGTACTATTCTTTCAATCCCCTTCTTACCCGGTTTCTTACCGACTAATCTTCGTCCTCCAGTCTTACCTTTACCAGCGGCTCCCGCTAGTAAGTCTTCGATATCTGAACCCATGATTGGTAGTGCCTTCTGGATTGTTTTTGGTTCAATTCCATGCTCTAAATTGAAGGCTTCTTGCCTTATTCTACGTGCATTTGTTTGTTTGATTGAAGCTTCCATTGCAGAAGAAACTGAGTCAGCATAGAGAATCACTTGACCGTTGACATTTCGAGATGCGCGACCAATTGTTTGCAGTAGAGAGCGTTCGTTACGAAGGAATCCTTGGCGATCGGCATCGAAAATCGCTACTAGAGAAACCTCTGGAATGTCGAGTCCTTCTCTAAGCAGATTTATTCCGACAATTACATCGATATATCCAATTCTTAATGCCTTGATAATTTCAGTTCTCTCCAATGTATCAATCTCTGAATGCAAGTAGTGAGCCTTGATTCCCATTCTTTCAAGATAGGCTGCAACTTCTTCTGCAAATTTGATGGTCATCACCGTGACTAATACTCTCTCTCCTTTCTTGATACGCTCATTGATTTCACCTAGAAGATCATCCATTTGACCCTCGGTTCTTCGTACTACAATATTAGGGTCTAGTAGTCCAGTAGGTCGAATTTCCATTCTTACTACACCTTCTAAATCTTCTAGAATTTCTTCCATTGCGTAGAGACCCTGTTTCTTGTCATAATCAGCAGGCTTTGCTCCTCCTCCAGATTGTGCGTGTAGAAGACCTTGGTGAACTTCTTGTCCTGTGATTTCAGCAAGATGACGAAGTTCTCTTTCACCAGGCGTAGCGCTGACATAGAGCATCTGTGGAATTATCTCTTGGAATTCTTTCATTTTCAAAGGACGATTATCATGGGCACTTGGAAGACGGAAACCAAAGTCAATGAGATTCTTTTTGCGAGACCAATCTCCTCCAAACATCCCTCCAACTTGAGGTAGAGTTACGTGACTCTCGTCCATGATTACTAGATACCTGTCAACACCACCGTGGAAATGCTCAGCACAATATCTGTAGAAGTCTAGTAGACAGTATGGCCGCTCACCGACCTCTCTCCCATCAAAATGTAGAGAATAGTTTTCCACACCTTTGCAAGAGCCAACTTCTCTAAGCATTTCAAGATCAAACTTTGTTCGCTGTTCAATGCGATGTGCTTCCAAATCCATGCCTTTGCTAACAAAGAAATCGATTTGATTGTCTAATTCAGCCTCAATGTCCTCAATTGCTTGCATGAATCGTTCTTCACTTGTCATGTAGAATTCCTTAGGGTGAATCCAAGCCTCCTCAAATTCATCGAGCGGTTCCCATGAAACCGCTTCACAGACAGTTATTCGCTCGATGCCATCCCAACCGAATCTAATCCGAATCGGGTCATCTCGGCTGGGCATCCAAACATCCAGCACTTCACCGCGAAGCCGCACATCTCCACGTGCTATATCACCAGTAGTTCTTCGATATTGCAACTCAACTAAATCTCTCATTACTTCCTGAGGGTCACGTTGGTCTCCAACCTCTAAATGAAGATAGGATTCTTGAAATGCTTCTGGAGGATTGAGACCATAGATGGCGCTGACTGTACCTACGGTGATTACATCAGGACGGGTGACAAGACTTGCTACAGTAGAGAATCGCTCTTGCTCTATTCGTTCATTCATCTGCAATTCTTTATCGATGTAGAGGTCCCGATTGGGTAGGTATGCCTCTGGTTGATAGTAGTCGTAATAACTGACGAAATACTCAACTGCATTCTCAGGAAACAATTCACTCATTTCCTGCCACAACTGCCTTGCTAGAGTCTTATTATGTGAGAGAATCAATGTTGGAATCCCCATTCTTTCAATGATATTTGCCATGGCGAAAGTCTTGCCAGAGCCAGTCACTCCCATCAGAACACAGCGTTCCTGATTTGCTTCGATTTGTTCTATGAGTGCGTTAATCGCTTGTTCTTGGTCTCCGGCAGTGCCGTAATCAGAACGTAGGACGAACATCACAACACCTCACTCTAACAGTCCATTATTAGAGGGTTCAATCATCAAGATCGCTATTAGAAGAACCCACCCAGTAAGCATTGATACACGGAATAGAGTAGTTTGGAAATCTTCTAATCGCTCCCGAGCGACAATGACTGCAATATTCAGTCCAGACATCAGACCTGCTGCTACAAGAAACCAAATCTCATCCATTGGATCTGAAATGGCGAAGCAGGCGAACCAGAGTAAAGTGAGTTGTACAGAAGTCCTAGTTGTAGCGCCCTCACTAAATCGAGAAGGGAATGAATGAATGCCACTTTTTCGGTCACTTTCGACATCCATTCTTGCGTAATTGATGTCAAAGGCAGCAATCCAAAATGTCACTCCTAATGATATGAAAAATATTACAGGATACCAGTATAAGTCTGTGATTGCAGCCCATCCATGTACATCTGCTGCAACAGCAATCCATGCTCCTGCTGGTGCAAGTGCGAGACAAAGACCTAGCCAAAAGTGGCACAACCATGTGTGACGTTTTGTGTAGGGGTAGATGACGAAAACTAGGACTGGGAGCCAAGCCATCATCAGTGCAACTTCGTTAAGTTGCCATGCACCAAATAATAGCATTCCGAGAAAGATTGCTGAAAGAGTCCAAGCGGTATTCATCGACATCGCTCCAGATACTAGATGGCGATTTTCTGTTCGAGGATTAGCAGCATCAATGTCTCGATCTATAATTCGATTCAGAGTCATTGCAAGACCTCGAGCTCCAACTGCTGCAATTAGAATCCACAGGATATCAATGCCAAACTTCTGTGAAGGAAGTTCGTGCATGAATTGATTGTGTGCAAGAACATAGCCAATGAGAACAAAAGGGAGAGAGAAAAGTGTGTGTTCAACTTTGACGAATGAAAGAATCTCTTTCATTCCCATCAAAGCCCCTCCTTATCCATCCATGCATCGACCTTAGCCTCAACAATAGGATCGTGAAGCGTCACAGCAGGCCAACGTCTGACCGGAAGTGGCCCATTGTTGGATGGAATAGGTGCAGTGGCGTCCCAAGCGAGGCGAGTTTTCTCATCATCAAAATGCAGGTCTCGAGCAACATCAAATCTACAGAATAATTGCCACAGAAGTCTTCTTTTCCAATTTTCATCAGATAGGTCTGTATCATCGTCGGTGATAAATAGCCAGCGTAGGTTTTCGCCTCCATCAAGTGACCAAATCTCATCACGTAATTTTGCTATATGCGCGCGTTGTGCAGCCGCAGCCTCCTCGTTGACACTCTCCATCGAAGCCTCAGGACGAGGACCTCCCTGAATGTGAGTGGTGACTACCATCATTGAAGGGCGCAACATTCTAACTGAATTCACTCCATCAACCAAACTTACTTTTTCAGCAAATAATTCACCGGGTCCTGAATTGAGTTCTAATCCAAACATAGGATCGTCTTTGGTCGGGGTCGATGCATCGATGATAATCTTCGAATGTATGTTCGCCCAAGGAGAATCGTGTGCTAGGGTGTCAGCCACTTGCCCCTCAAGTACCTGGATATCATACTCAATGTGGACTTTGGAATCAAGAGCGTCTAGGAGGACTTCCAAGTCTTTCACAGGGTGATTTTTATCTGCAGCCACAATTGACTTCAGGAACATCATCTGACCTGCTCCTAAGAGTCCTAATGCTGTCTTACGAGCCTGTCTTGGATAGTTTTGTTTACTTGAAACAATAGCTAGATTGTGAAAACCAGTCTCAAGCGGTAAGAACAAATCGACTACATCTCGGTGTTGGAATTGGAGTACGGGTCTGAAAGCATCACCTACGGCCTCACCGAGGTAACCATCTTCCATTGGAGGTAAACCAACGATAGTTGCTGGTAATACTGCATTTTTCCTGTGAGTTATTGCGGTAACGTGCATTACTGGATATTCATCTGCTAGAGAATAATATCCGAAATGGTCTCCAAATGGGCCTTCTGTTCTTGTTTCTCCTGGGATCATATATCCTTCAATGACAAAATCTACCTCGGCGGGCACCCACAAGTCATTGGTTTTACACTTGCTCAGCCGCAGTCGCTTTCCACCTAACAGGCCTGCGAATTCATATTCAGAGAGATTGTCTGGTAGAGGTGACATGGCTGAGAAAATCAACTCAGGAGGTCCACCCATACAAATTGCAACCGGCATCCTGCCATCACCTGCTTCTGCTGCATGTTCTGCACCATGCTTATGTCGCTGCCAGTGTAATCCAACTTCCTTTGGCCCGAATACTTGAGCTCGATACATTCCCATGTTGTGAACACCAGTAGATGGGTCGGCAGTGATTACCAATGGTAGAGTGATGAATGGTCCTCCATCATTCGGCCATGTTGTAGGAATGGGTAAACGAGTCATATCCGGTTCAGCCATCACAACTTGTTGGCAAGCACCTCTACCTACTTTCTTGGGTGCCATCGACATACCTTGTAGTGCCAAGCCTAGACCTTTCCATGGTGCTCGAAGAATAGAACCAATGTCGGGTTTCATCAGTCCGACCATTCGCTGACCAATTTCACTAGGCTCATCAACCCCGAGTGCGACATTGGTTCGCTGCCTTGTTCCAAAGAGATTCATCGCTAATGGGAATTGACTAATCGAGCCGTCAGCCAGTCGGGGTTGTTCAAAGATTACAGCAGGACCTCCGTGTTTGACCAATTTGTCAGCGATACATCCCGCTTCAAGGGCGCAGTCGATTGGTTCATTGACGTGAAGCAGTTCGCCAGAACCCTCCAAGACTTTGAGAAACCGACCTAGGCTACGCCTCGACATATATTGCGCGTGGCGATTCATCGTTCAATATGTTCCCCACGCTATCGTAGATAGCGGAGCGACGGATTCATGGCCTACTTAATGACGCACAGCATCGTGGCAGAGGGAATCACGTCTTGTGATGTGCTCGTTGTTGGTGCTGGACCGGGTGGTGGAAACGCTGCTCTACACAGTGCCCGGGCAGGCTTAGATGTCATTCTAATTGAGGATCATCCAGCTATTGGAACTCCAGTTCATTGTGGTGAGTGCATCTCTGATGTCGCTTGTGATAATTTGAATCTCGAATTACCTCCACATGTGATTAGTAAACGAGTCCATGGCATCAGAGTCATCTTTCCAGATGGTACCGCGAAAAAATTGACAGAAGAGGGATATGTCCTTGAGAAGCATCTATTCGAGCGTTGGATTGCTGAAGAAGCGGCCTCCGAAGGAGTTCAAGTACACCTTTCTCACAAATTGCGTAGTATGGAAAAGCAGTATGATGGAGACCAGTTCACAGGTTGGTTGTGTGAAGGAAATGGCAACCAATTTCCGATTCAGGCCAAGGTCGTCATTGATGCTTCAGGAGTTGCGGGCGCTTGTTCTAGAATTCTTGATTTGAATCCCCGAGGCAAGGTCATTGCAGGAATGCAGTACGAAATGCTTGAGGTTCCAACCGATGATTATCTAGACTTTTACATCTGGCCGCAGTATGTTGACAAAGGATATCTTTGGATGATCCCAAAGTGTGATGGCCGCGCTAATGTTGGTTTAGTTACAGAAGACAAAAGCCGAGCCAAGAAAGCACTCGATGAATTCATTGAAGATACAGAATTCAAGAATCTGCAACAGGTTGCACCTCCATGGAAAGAGAAAGGCAATCCCGCCTTTGGAGGCACAATTCCAATCTCAGGACCTTACGAATTCACCTATGATGATGGATTGATGTTGGTCGGTGATGCTGCAGGCTTCACTTCACCTCTCTTTGAGGGTGGCTCACATCTAGCTTTGAAGTCGGCCACCTTCGCTGCTAAGGTGGCCTCGGAGCAAATTTCAGAAGGAGATTTTAGCGCTGAAAAGATGGCTAGATACCAAAAACTCTGGACTGACGAGTTTCCTCCTTATGGAAAAATCCTCAAGGGCAAATCAGCCCTCTTTGAATTGTCAGATGACGACATGTCATTGATGGCCCAATGCTTCCCTGATGAGATGAGTAATATGGGTCCACACGGTAAATTGGCTGTTTGTCTGAGAATACTCATGCGAAGGCCGAGTCTCTATGGAAAGAAAATAATTCCAGCCATGTTGTCTTTCGGATATTCCCGAGCAAAGTATTACGGATGGTGATTCAATCCTCCCCCTTTTGGGAAATATTTTGACAGGACTTGCAATTGCAGTCAGTATATTGTGGTCTATTGACAAAATTCCTGCAGACAAATTGTTGTTCAGACATGTCACATTTATTGCCCAAATTTTTCCTCTGATGTTGTTAATTGGGGCTTTCATAGTCGATGCAGATAGTCTAGATTTAGTATCTAGATATGGAGGAGAGGATCTTCCCTTGTTGTACCGCATTTCTGCAGTTTGGGGGGGTAGGGCCGGTCCTCTGCTTCTGTGGGCTGCATTGTTAGGAGTCATTGGCTGGTTCATGTTTGATAACACAGAATCAAATTTACTTCAAGTTCGTTTGATGCATTCTACTACTGCTGTAGTTCTTGCAATTTCTTGGCTACTCCAACCATTTGCAGAATCTACAGGTGCCGTTGGAATATTACATCCCCTTCTTCAAACAAATTTGATGGTAATCCATCCTCCAATCGTCTTC
>JASMAJ010000049.1 GCA_030754395.1 Candidatus Thalassarchaeaceae archaeon
GGCGCATGTGGTCCAGCAGCGCGGCGGCGTCGACGGCAATGGCGGAGGCACTGAATTCCAGGACCTACTCGATGGCGTGGCGTCTGGAGGCGGCAGCGGTGACGGTAAAGTTCCAACCAAGTCTGGCGGCGACGGAATCAAGTCCATCAGGTTCAAATCGTCTGGCGGCGAAGGCAGCGGTGGCAGTAATGTTCCAACCAAGTCTGGTCATGGCGAAGGCTCTCGTTTCACTCGTAGTTATCCGCGCGGTGGCGGCGGCAAGGGGCCCGGAATTGTAAGGAAGGGGGTGGGAAAGACCCTAGGCCTCGCGAAGTCCATGATTATGACCGCTGTACTGATCTCTGTCGCAGGTGCCGGTGTCGATGTATACCAGACTTACAACGATGTGATTGCGATAGACCTCGAGGAGCACATCACCGATGCCGATTTTGAAATGAGTGATGATAAGTCCGAGATTAGTGGGTCCGTGGGCTTCGATATTCCTCAGATGGGGACGTTTGAGAAGAGCATCATAGCGAGCGTACACATCACCGTACTAGAATCGAATCCGACCACAGACGGTGATTATGAGTTCGAATACACGCTAGGCAGTGGAGAGCACTTCTACGATTTCACATTGGACGACCTCGACCCAGTCACAGTGGAGAAGATCGAAGCAGGACAGCCACTAGACATCGAGTACTCTGGAACGATATCAGTTACCTATCTTGGAATCGAGATTCCATCAATCACAATGGACATTCCCCTGACTACGACCATTGTCGAGACGGCTTGATTGAGTCTCATTATATTTTTTATGCCGGCATATACAGATTAGTTTGTCGTTCGGTAGTAGAAACCGTATCCCTTGATGCTACCCTTTGTCTTTCAAATCCCAAGAGTTTCTCTAACATCGTCGATATATTCACTAAGATCAATCAAATCAGCGAAATGTGCTCCTGCTAAGCCACCTGCTACTAGAATCATTAGAAGTAAAATCCGCAGCCCCCATCTTTTCTTTGGTTTAGAATCAGCGCTATCTTCAGGCAATGGAATCTCTGGAAGTGGAATCTGTACTTTATGATTTGAATCACCATTTGGCTGTACAATACTCTCAGGAGGTCTTTCAGGAGCCATGACTCCCATCTCATCTAATGCCTCTCTCCCATAGATACTTTCAGCCATTTGATAAAGTTCCGTGTCTATCTCTAACTCATCAAGCTCAATATCACCATCGAGTAGTTGTTTGACCCTCTCGAAATTTGACATCGAACCGCCCGCCGAGTGTTCTATTATTCAATCAAACGCCTTTCTGCTATGATTTGTGTAGGAAGTTAGACTATTTCACAGAACGCGGCATGCTTCTTCGATCCGTTCTACGGTTAAACCGACAAGCTCTAACAATTCTTCACTTTCACCACTTTCCCCAAATCTATCTTCTACGCCAATCATTGTAATTTTTGTTGGGTTAGTTGTAGATAGGTATTCCGAAATAGAGGATCCAAGGCCACCAATTATTGAATGGTCTTCAACTGTAACAATGCCTTTGCAAGTAGATGCTAATTGGTTAATTAGTTCAGCATCTAGTGGTTTAATCGTATGCATGTCAACAACATAAGCATGAATTCCCTCTTTAGACAAATTATTTGCAGCCGTTACGGCCTTATGGACCATAACTCCACATGCAATTATTGCTATATCATCTCCTTCCCGAAGTATCGAAGCTTTTCCTATTTTCAATTCTTTAATGGTATTTTCATCATACATTCTAGGTGTTTTATTTCTAGCAGTTCTAGTGTATGAAGGTGACTTATGATTCAATAATTGCATAGTTAATTCCTTGGCAGAGAGGTCATCACAAGGATGCATCACAGTCATTCCCGGAATAGTTCGGTATATTGCAAGGTCTTCTATTGATTGAGCACTACTCCCATCAGTCCCTGTATGGATTCCACCATGGCTTCCACATAAATGCGCAACAAGACCAGGTCTTGCTACACCATTTCTTACTTGTTCAAAAGCGCGTTCAGAGAATATAGCGAATGTACTGGCAAATGGAACCTTCCCACATGACGCTAGTCCTGCTGCTACAGAAACCATATTTTGTTCTGCAATACCTAGAGAAACTGTTCTTTCAGGATGTTCTGCTCTAAAAAGGCAAGATTTGGTTGATTTACCCAAATCTGCTTCGAGAACAACAACTCTCGGATCATTGGCTAATTCTAGTAGTGCGGCCCCATAGCCATCTCGGCTAGCTCCTCCGGACGAGGGAGCACTCATTGTAACTCCTCCAATGCGAGCATTAACTCTTCATCGTTAGGTGCCTTGCCATGGAATGAGGGGTTATCTTCCATAAATGAAACTCCTTTCCCTTTTACTGTGTGGGCAATAATAGCACAAGGTGAGGCGGTCGAGGCAGCCCATTGAAGTGCATCAATAACTAACTCCATATCGTGCCCATCAATCTCTTTTACTGACCAACCAAATGAAGCAACCTTTGTAGCAATATCTCCAATCTCCATTTGAACATCAACGAAATCATCATTCTGAATTCTGTTTCTATCGATGATTATGTTTAGATTATTCAGATTATGATAACTAGCAGACATTAGTGCCTCCCAAACCTGTCCTTCTTGAGTTTCACCATCTCCCATCATTACCCACGTGTTGTATTCTTTTTCGTCCATCCTACTCGCTAAGGCACAGCCAATGCCAAATGACAGTCCCATACCTAAACTGCCTGCAGAGAAATCAACTCCATCAGTCCACTTCATGTCGACATGGCCCTGACATACAGACCCCAGAGTTCTAAATCCATCAAGGTCGGATTGACTGAGAAATCCTATTTCATGAAGGACAGAATATACTGCAGGGCTAGCATGTCCTTTACTCATAACAAATCTATCTCGATTGGCCCAATTGGGTTTTTCCACATCGATGCGCATTTGTGTGCCATAAAGTCCGACAATCAAATCGATAGCAGATAGAGAACCTCCTGGGTGTCCTGCACCAGCTTTGTGTACCATCTTGACGATATGTTGGCGGCATCGCTTAGCCGACTCTTCTAACATCTCGACTGAGGTGCCCAACTGATTCACGTTTGTGGGCAGTGCGTATGGCTATTGATGATTTCCGGATTTATGCCCCTACTCTTTTGTCAGATAGATTACTATACTTATCTTATTGAGAGATAGGTGAGGAGACCAGTCGATGCCAGTCGATTTACCATTGGGTGGTTATGATAATTGGCAAAGTAGGTTGGCTTCAACTCCTATCTCTGATAATATTTTATCCAATCCTATATTGAATTCTGCTTTGAGTCAACTTATCAATTCGGGACGTATTACAAAAGAAACTGGATTTTCTTTGTTTGACTCAACTCCATTATTTTCATTAATGAACCTCGCAAATATTGTCAAAGAAGCACGATATGGGAAACTTGTTTTTTTCAACGAGAATTTACATATCAATCCGACTAATATTTGCGTACTCGCTTGTCGCTTTTGTGCATTTCGAAAGGGAGTGCGGAATTCTGATGCCTACGAATTAAGTGCCGATGATTTTGTCAATCGAATTGAGCCATTTTCCCCTAGAATTGATGAGATCCACTCGGTAGGTGGCCTTCATCCCACATGGCGAATAGAACATTATGAGCAATTATATGCTAATACTAAGGAAAAATTTCCAAATATACATATTAAATCATTGTCGGCTGTGGAAATTAAACACCTAGCCATTAGATCCAATATTAGTGTAAGTCAAGTATTGCAGAGATTAAGCGCATCCGGTTTAGACTCAATTCCCGGAGGTGGAGCGGAAATACTAGTTGATTCAATTAGAGATAGGTTATGCCGTGGCAAAGAATCTAGTCAAGAATATCTAGATATTCATAAACAGGCTCATTTGTTGAATATCCCTACAAATTGCACAATGCTTTTTGGAACAATCGAGACTATCCATGACAGAATCACACATCTAACTAAACTAAGGGATTTACAAGATGTAACTGGAGGGTTCCAATGTTTTGTCCCATATCCCTTTTTAGCTGACAATTCAAGATTACCTGAGGCTAAATTATCCACAGGAAATGATATTTTGCGCGTAATTGCCGTATCTAGGCTAATGCTAGATAACATACCTCATATCAAGGCTTATCGGATGAATATTGGAGACAATTTAGGTCAGATAGCGCTCTTGGGTGGTGCTGATGACATTGATGGGACTGTGGGTCATGAAGAAATAATGCATAGTGCTGGTAGTAATACCTCTCTTTCCTCCTCATCTCAAGATTTGTGTAAGTTAATTGAGCAGGTGGATTGCATTCCCGTGAAAAGAAATTCAATATATTCTAAATTTGAAATTTCTAAATATTCTACACCAGAATTAATCGATCTCCCTTTACTTGTTTGAGGTATATTCATGTCTTGGAAAAGCGTAATCGGCCGAGTTGCATTCACAAATTGTGACCCTCTGTTCCATGGTTTGGACAAACGATGGTCGGTTTTACCTGCACCGCCTGCATGGTTAACAGGTCATTTAATGAGACGTGATTGCCTTACAGCACCAATACCTACAGCTGATTATGCTAAGTTTTCCGACGAATTGTACTTAATTCCTGAACTTGGTATTGTCAGTAATGGTGCTGTGGGTTCAGTAATATTATTTGGATCAAGGAAAATCGAAAATATGCGAGATATAGCACTTCCTTCTGACTCTTCAACATCAAAATTACTTCTAAGATGGCTACTGAAGACCCGTGAACTGGACCCCAAACTTATCGAAACGGGTCCCGATTTAGACTCAATGTTGGATTATTGCGACGGTGCTCTGCTAATTGGAGATAGGGCCTTAGCCGCAGCATCAAATAATCCCGACTTAATCCAACTAGATCTCGGTGGGGAATGGACTTCTATAACTGGATTACCAATGGTCTTCGGCGTTTTTGCTTGTTTACGAGATTCCCCTGTTAGTGCGATAAAAGAAGTTAGGGAAGATTTGCTAGCAAATTATGAAAAATTTAATTCCGATGAAAATCAGCGTAATGAGGTTATCAAGTATTCTGCTGAGAGGGTCGGAACTGATGAAGCGAGAATTAGCTCATATTTCGCCAAAGAAGTCCGTAATACGATTGAAGGTGATGCATTAGAGGGATTACTACACTTTCTCAAAGATGTTTGTATGATGGAAAAAGAACCTGAATGGCTAGAATTAAATTAATCCACATATTCAAGATTCTTACTTGCAACCCATTCGAGTAAATCTAATGCCACTTCACATGATTCAGCGACTACAATTTCTTTATCATTTACGAACTTCTCTAATGTACCCAGCGCTGCTCTATCGCCTATTGCACCAAGTGCCTCGGCTGCTTCGTGACGAACCATAACATCTTCATCGGAATCTTCCAGACGATTTATTAGAAACGGAACAGCATGTGAATCTTGCATTTGACCCATGACATAGGCAACCTCATGCTTCAATAATGCGGATTGGGAATTAAATGCCGCAGCCAATGCTTCCACGGCGTCTTCACCACCTATGTTTCTCAACGCAAATAAGGCTCTCATTCTCTGAAACATTTTTTCCTCTTCGTCACAAATACACACTCGTAACTCAGAAACGCGTTGTATCGAACTAGCAGGGGCGGGATCTACTGAATCAAAATCAGATCTCGACGGTCTTTTCACACTCATATTATTCACCTATGAACTTGAGGGCATCAACATCTAAGTCATCTCTAATCATACCAATTCTTTGCCCCTCCTTCAAGAATAATCTGACCGCTTCCCTCCCATCATCACCATAATCAATAGTTCTTTTATTCACATACATTCCAACAAACTCACGATTTGTTTCATCATCAATTCCTCTACCCCACCTTTTAGCGAATTCAAGGGCCGAATCTGGGTTTTCTAATGAATGAATAATGCTTGCTTTAACATCATCAGAAATTTTTCTGCATTCTTCTTCTCCCAAATCTCTTCGAACAACATTGCCTCCTAGTGGCAGTGGTAAACCTGTCTTTTCATTCCACCAAACTCCTAAATCTAATACTAAATTGACCCCCTCATCTTTCCAAGTCAATTGCCCCTCGTGGATTATGACACCCAATTCAAAATCACCATCTCTCACTCTTGGCAATATTTCATCGAAGGGGACAACTTCCACATCGACCTCACCCAAAGCTAGAATTAAACTTAGATATGCTGAAGTGCCAAGACCAGGTATTGCGATTTTCATTTTTTTTGCATCATCGATAGTGATTTCTTCCTTCGAAATTAACATCGGACCGTACCCTTCTCCCATATAAGCGCCACAATTCATCAAAGCATAATCATCAGCAATTTCAGGATATGAATGGATTGAAACAGCGGATATTTCATATTCACATTTTTTCGCTTTTTCATTTAGTGTTTGAATGTCTAATAAGACATGCTCGTATGTTCTTTCTCCAGTATCGATAGACCCAGTAGTTAGCGCATGAAACATAAAAGCATCATCAGGATCAGGTGAATGACCTACTCGGATGTGCATCGATTCATTCTCCATATACCGAGGGGGTGTAATGGGGTAAAAAATTGCTTTGTTTTGGCAACCTAAACATAAGCAACAATCAAGAAGCAGATTAATACACGAATAGACATGCCTGACCCGACGAGACTCTCTACTGC
>JASMAJ010000004.1:0-9440 GCA_030754395.1 Candidatus Thalassarchaeaceae archaeon
CACATATACGCAGTCGGAACCTTGAGGCGTGGCACATTCTCGGAATGGCCTGAAGGGGTGCTTATGTCCGACCACGACTCTCCAATCTCGCTGCAAGGTGGTATGAATCCAGCCAAGCAAATTCTGTCGGCTGAAGAAGGAGGACATTGGCCAGTTCCAGAGGGAACTATTCTAGCAAGCGGAGTGCGACGAATTGCTGCCTTGAGTGTTGATGTAGTAATTGTCACAACAATTCTAATGGTCGCCTCAAAGTGGCAAATTATGAACGCTTGGAATGTCACTCTTTGGGCATCTGCTGACTTTCATTATGCGGCTGCAATGGCATTTATTCTCTTTGTATCTCATTGGCTATACTGGCGTTGGACGGGATTACGCCACTCTCGTTCACTCGGACAGCGTATGTTCGGTCTCGCTGTTATTGCCGAGGATGGTTCCGCTATGACTAGTCAAATGTGGGACCAAAGAGCTCTTCGAAAACTCATTTTCCTTATCCCAATAGCCAATATTGTAGTTGGCGTAATAGAAATTCGACGAATTTCGAGTCGGCATACACATCAATCGAATATTGATCTTCACGTAGGTTCAATCGTCACGCATGCTGACTCCCTGCCACCAGCTTCACGCCGGCATATCAAGTAGGTGAAAGAATGGAAGATGCTGTTAAAATCGCTCTTTCGGGCGGTTGTATAGTTTATCCAACTTCAACTCAACCGGCTCTAGGGTGTATTCCTTCTCCAGAAGCGCTTGATGTACTATTTCACATCAAAAATAGGTCAGAAAACATGCCAGTTAGTATCGGTGTGGCTAACTTAGAACAAGCAAAAACATTGGTAGAACTCACGGACGATATACCTGATTTTTTAGATTCATTTCCAGAAGGTTCGATAACTCTCGTACTTCCTGCAAAAAAAACTCTCGATAAACGACTAGGAGGGGATAAAATCGCCATTCGCGTCGTTACTCACCCGATTGCAAAGGCACTATTGCGAGCCACAGGGCCTCTCACAGCAACTTCCGCTAATATTAGTGGAATGACTCCTGAGCAAACTTGTGAGGCTGCTGCTTCAACCCTTATTGAAGCGGGTCACAAAGTGGGAGTTATATCAGGTAATACCGGCTCTGGCCTACCCAGTACTTTGATAGCATGGTATTCGGTCTGTGGTACATCCGAACGCGCGAGCATAGAGGTGCTGAGAGAAGGAATCATTCCAACTAAGGAGGTACAATCATGGTGGAAGAATCGGACCTCAAACAGTGGAGAGATGCCGGGCATGTAGCCCGTCGTACACTTGAGGGAATCAAAGAAGAAATTGTTGCTGGGAAATCTTGGGAACAAGTAACTGACTCAGCAGAACGATTCATCCGACGTCATGGTGGAACTGCAGCATTTCCTGTGACAATTTCAGTTAACGATATTGCTGCTCACTACACACCCGACCATAGATTGACCCTCCCTGATGGATTTGAAGGTGAGATGGTTTTCCAAAAGGGAGATCTCGTCAAACTCGATGTTGGCGTTCATATTGCAGGGGCTTTAGCAGACAATGCTCTGACAGTTGAAGTTGGAAATGGTGGGAATCACACAGAACAAATCAAGGCAGCTCGTGAAGCAAGAGATGCGTCTGTGGAAAAAATGCACCCTGGTACGCCATGGCATGAAATTGGTGCTGCTGCAGAACAGGTTCACAAAGATGCAGGCTTTGAACCAATTAGGAATTTATGTGGACACGAATTAGAGAGATGGAATCTACATGCTGGAACTTCGATCCCAGGATTTGCCTGTGGTTCGGAAAATCCAGGATTCAAAGGTTCTGTGGAAGTTGGAAGTGTATACGCGATTGAGCCATTCAATACTACTGGAAAATCAGGAATGATTGAGAATATTCCTCCTTCATCATCAAGTAATATTTTCCGCGTTACAGGTGATATTACAATTCGTAAAGCGCAGTCTAAAGGCAAGTTGAAACCATTAGGTGCGACTATGGCAAGATACATCGAGGAACGTTATCACACACTACCTTTTGCTGAAAGATGGGCCTATCCTTTGTTGGAGAAACCATTCCCTAATGAGGATGAAGAAACACTGAGAAAGAAATGGAATGCTCTAGTCAAGAAGTTAATCTCTATTCGGTTCCTAGAAACCTATTCTGCATTACGCTGTCAGGATCGAGGTTTGATTGGCCAATACGAACATACGGTATGGATTACAGAGGGCGGACCAGAAGTTTTGACCGTAGAGTGAATTCACTCTATTTTGATTAGATAGAGGCGCAGTATAGCGTTTGAGGCTCATTGAGAGTGAACTCACACAACGATTATCTAGCGCTGAGTGCAAGGGTGGGGTGTACGGGGCCGTTGAGGTTCTCGCTGAGTGCATCCCATCCCCTCGCCTGTGTCTCTCGCCCTGTACACCTATCGAAGGATGACGGTAGGCTTTACGTGGATTGAAATCGGGCGTATTCAGACTCTGTTTTCTGTATTATCAGCACGCCCAAATAGAGTTACAGCAATGATTGCAGAGAATATCAATAACATACCTAATGCCTGTTGTGTTGAGGGTTGTTCGGCAAGCAAGAGAATGCCCCATAAGATAGTAAGAATCGGTTGAAGAAGAACTGCAAATGATGTATGAGCAGCAGGGAGCCGAGGGAGGGCATAGGTAATCGCTATCCAACCTATAACTTGGCAAGAAAATGCGAGAATTAGTAGCCAACCATGACCGGGCCATGTGATTGAGAAGTCTAGAGGTTCAATACCAGCACTAGATAATGGCAAAAGACCGACGAAAAGTATACCGCTGGCAGCTCCAGCTGTAGCGTCTAGTTGGAGATTTACTGACGGTGCTTGGGCACGATTGGAATATCTATAGAGAATTAAGAAAGACGAGTAGAATATTGCTGCAACTACACCTCCTATTACTCCTTTCACTGGGTCTGAACCATATGGATTCTCATCCCAAATTCCTGAAATTAATAGTAAACCGAGCATGACCATTGGTAAAGAAAAGAGAATGTAGCGATTTGGTTTCTCTCCAAACAACCACCAACTTGCTAGTGTTACGATAATAACTTGTGAATTACCAATCATGGTAGCAATTCCGCTTCCAATGAAATCTATAGCACTGTGGTATCCAATGAAATCGATGGCTAGAAGAACTCCGGCTCCAAAGGCTAGCATTCGATCTTGTCTGTTTCGTAAATCGTTGCGTTTCAGCAACCAAACTAATGCTGCAAGCATCGGCAAGGCGTAGAACATTCGAAAGAATGCTCCTGTTAACGGCGCTGTGCCAGATTGAATGTACAATAGGGGAGCAAAAGAAATCAGAGTAGCTCCTGATAGAGCGATAACCATAGTACGGCGGTCATCATTGACCGCAGTCATATTTGCACCTCACTCTGATGCTGCATCGCCATCGGCAATCATCTGTTGTAGCTCACCGGATTCATACATCTCAAGAGCGATGTCTGAACCGCCAATTAGTTCCCCATGAATGTAAATTTGAGGCATTGTAGGGAAATCGGCCCAATCACAAACAGAGGGGATAGCTCGGCGATCGGCGAGAACATTGACGCTAGTGAATGGTTCTCCAAGTTGAGATAATACCGTTGCTGCACGATTACTAAAACCACATCTTGGCTCCTGTGGGGTACCTTTCATGAATAGTACAATTCGGTGTTCGTTTACTAATTGCTTAAGTTCGTCTGGTGTCCAATTAAAACTCATTTGTCTCACTCCTGATCTGGTCTACGAATGTGAATTCCAAAGTGCTGCGTGTTCTTCTCTTGATGAGGGTCAAAAACAGTTCCGCCTGCCTCAGCTGCCTGTTTTGGAGTCATACACTTCAAGTCAAGAGCGTGGACAATGTTCTGTGCAATATATGATTTGAAGTGAGATAGAATAGGTCGTTGTCGCTGTAAAGGTCGAGAACCCTCATAACTCTCAGAAATAACACGTACATGGAAATGATCGCCGGTTCCATGCAAATCAGAAACTTCGATTATGGCATCTGGCACAACCTTGCGAACCTCATCGACCATCCACTGTTCCGTGACCATCGGCACAATGCTAACATCGCTATGATTTGAATGCTCGCGCGCGTACGAATAGAAGCAATTTCAAATACCGAGGGCTGAATTAATTGCTGCTAGATTCTCAGCAATTGTACCACGATTATTGATAAGGCCACTACCGACAACCGCTACATCGATTCCCCATTCGGCCACCATAGCAGCATTATGATCCTTAATGCCGCCATCAATCATTAATTTGGTTTCGCGGCCTCCCGAAGCGATTTGTTTGTCGATTGCTGCACGGAATTCACGAACCTTGCCTTCAACTTCAGGCATGAATGACTGACCGCCTTTACCTGGGACGACAGACATTACCAGAACTAAATCGAGATCGGCTAGGTGTGATAGGATAGATGAGGCGGGTGTATCTGGATTGAGAACTGCACCTGCCTGACATCCTGAATCATGTAGAGATTTGATTAGAGAATCCATATCATCTACCGCCTCAACGTGAGCAATTACTAGATTTACACCAGCATCCACATATTGATTCCAAGTCTCTTCGGCATTGGTAATCATCAAATGACAGTCAATGAAAACCTCAGGGCCCAATCGCTCTCTTACTGAACGGATTAGTGCGGGGCCGAAAGTAATGGTTCGATTCATCACCCAATTGCCATCCATAACATCCATGTGCATCCAATTGATACCGGCTTCAACCGCTTCCTCAAGCGTCTCTCCGAGCTTTGTGAAGTCCGCCGTAAGAATACTCGGTGCTATTTCCACAGACTCCCCTCGGGCCTTGCGAACGAACGTCAGTTCTCAACACTTCGGATTCATATTTCCCGAACTGGGACGTGATAGTATTCATAGGACTCCGATGAGGGGAAAGAATCCTAGGGCGATTATATGGGCAGAGTGATTGAGGTTAACGATACGGATTTTGATGCAGTAACACAGAGCGATGAATGGGTATTGGTTGACTTCTGGGCACCCTGGTGTGGCCCTTGTAGGATGATTGCTCCAGCACTAAACCAAATTGCACAGGAGCGAGAGATTACCATCGCTAAATTAAACACAGACGTCAATCCACTTTCTTCAGGGAAGTTTGGAATAAGAGGAATCCCCGCTTTACTACTTTTCAACAATGGAGAGTTAGTTGATAGAATGGCAGGAGCCATGCAAAAGCCTGGATTTGATCAATGGCTCAATCGCCACATGGCGTAATCAAAGACTCTCTCTGAGTTTGTTAGCTCGCTCTTCTAGTGGGGCACCAACTTCTCTTAGTAAGCGTGAACGAAGGGCTTCATGTAACCACATTCCATCTTCTAATTCAAGCATTAAACCACGAGTGATTAGATCCTCGGGAGGAGTTCCATCGTAATTTGCAGCTTCTGCGAGTCTATCCCAAGGAACCGGCCTATCAGCAACGGCAAGAAGTGCCAATAATTCACGTCGGTCATCAGGTAAAACTTCGAGGATTTCCTCATCGAGGAAACGCAACCAGTCCTCATGTAGAGTCTTGCCATATAATTCGAGAAGTTCGACAGCAAGTGGATGTCCTCCAGTAGCCCGATGGATCTCTTCAGCAGGAGCCTCGGATGGGAGTTCGATAGTAGAAATCCATTCAGATACTTCTTCTAGGGAAAGACCGGTTAGACGTAATTCAACTACACGACCTCGAGTGTGCACATCGCGACGGTCGTAAAACGTAAGATTGGTGCGAGAAACTAGTAACAATCGCATTGCAGTCTTCTCAGCAATTTGTAGAAGGGCTCCGAATAGATAGCCTCCTTCTGCACCAATATTATGCACATCATCAAGTATCACAAGAATATCTTTGGTTGGCTCTCCTCTACTGCCTTCTTCATCGAGCAGATGGGCAATTAATCGCCTTCTGTAAAGATCAATGTCAAGGCTCGCTCCAGGCTTCATCGGCAAGGAATCAAGAACGCCGTACGGATCTTTTCCGGTCTTATCTGAGCTAATCTTGAGTCGGTGCAATAAGCTAGTAGCAATTCCTAATGTAGTGTCCCATGGTTGACAAGGATAGTACATTACAGAAAGTTCAGGATTCGAATCAAGAGTATGGTCGAGCCAATAACTTGCTAGTGTAGTCTTCCCACATCCAGCGATTCCGGATATTACTGCCATTGCTGCATTAGATTCGGACCATTTGTCTAGGATTGCTACTTCCTCCTCGCGACCATGTACTGTTCGAGTTTCAGGAGGTCTTGTGTGGTAAGTTGAGTGGGCTCCTGCTAGTAGTTTCAGCGAGCCGGGTTTTTTCATCTCATCATTCTCTGAACGAATAATGGCACCAAAGCGTATGTCACCATAGTTGAGAACACCCTCATGTTGAGCGTGCATCAAAACCTGAAGTAAGGTTAGACCAGTCTCTAATTTACTACCTGCCTCATCGGCTCGAACTTCCAATAGATTGCCGCCACGCTCACGAAGAAGGACTTTGGTCTCTCGTAGAGTGTCTATTCGATACCTTACTTCTTCTCGACCTTCGTCTGTAAGTTGCCATGTTTTCTGACGACGTTCTTCCCCGCGAACTACTCTAGTGTGTTCACTGACTAGTCCACCTAATGCAAGATCACTCATAGTTCTGGAAACATTAGGTGGGTGAAGGGCACATATCTCAGCAATTCCCGGACGAGTAACCTCACGACTAACCAGATAATGATCTGCCTGATGGTCTTGTTCCCATAGGTGCAGAAGTATTCTATCTGCAACAGGAACATTGACCTTGGTTGAAGGGTGTGACATCGTCAATCCTCCACTATACATTGTGAGTAAGGGTCAGTCATCATTGGGGGCATAAACAAATCATCACAATTACGAGAAACTGTAGATAAACTCAGGATGCTTGTTTCACCCAGTCCTAATGTGACTGACTGAGTGGATACTGGGCTTGGAACATAGTCCTCTCCGGTTTGAGTGATTATCAATTGTATTCCATCATCTGCAGGAATAAGCACATCCATGCCAAAGAATTCCATCTTGGCATTTACTGTCTCACCTGGAGATAAAACCTCTCCATCCTTTCCACCAGCATGGAATCGAAGATCCATAACAGCATGACCGAGGTGCATTTCATTACTGGATTGAATCATTTCTACGAATAGATGACCACTCGTCGAAAATAGAGAGACTGTAGCATCGACATGGAAGGTTGGCGTGCCCACAATTCGTGTTTCTTCTTCAAAGAAAGGACACTCTATACGTAATTCAGAACCAGATGTGACAGTTTCGCCTCCACCAATTATTGAACATTCATTCATTCCAAAACGAATCCAATCTTGCTCGGCAGGTGGATAAGTTTCCTCAACTCGCCATCCACCCATATTGTCTTGGACTTCGGCGATTAGTCTGGGCTGTGGACCCTCATCCTTGAGATAATAATCGAACCATTCAAGCAAATCATCAGCCCAATCCCAACGCAATGTGAAAGGAAATGCTTCACCTCCACGTCCACTACTCAAACCTTGATGGCCGCTGAGACGATCGGGGTAATCATGCCCCCACTGGCCATAGAGTCCCTTAACCTCGAAACCATTCTTCTGTAACTGTTGATGAACTGGGAATGCCATATGTGGGTCGACGTTCCAGTCCTGTAATCCATGAATGATGTAAACAGAACCTGCGTAATTCTCTATCGCCCTAGTCAGGAAATGCCTTTCCTGCCAATAATCACTACCCGTCCATGCTAGATTATCGCCAGCAACATATGCGGCAGGTCCTGCATAATATCCCTCGACATATCCTTCACAAGCATTCTCAATATCTCCGGAATCACCATCTAAACCAAAGCTTCCGTAGACGCCATTGTGCATTATTGCACCTCTAGCTTCCATACTTCCATTTCGCCACATCAAATCATGAACACCAATTAGCCCAGACATTGGTACAATTGTTTTGAGGTACTCAGAACCCATGGCTGCAGCCTCCCATGGAGTTGAACCATCGTATGATTTACCAATTACTCCAACCGCTCCGTTTGAGAATGGAGCGGTTCCCAAATATTCGATTGCTGAATGGATTCCTTCCTGTTCGTCAAGTCCCATTAGATCCATGCAATGATTTGAGTTTCCTGTTCCAAAGACGCTGATCTGTGCGACTCCATATCCGTGTGGGACGTAGTTCTCAATCAAAAATCGGCCTAATCTGTTAGCTGGAGTAAGTGCATCGACATCGCCGTCGTTATAGTATGGGCCTATTTCGGCAATTAATGGCACCTTGCATTCATCTGACAACTCAATTTCGTCATAATTACAACCCTCAATCAACGGTAACCAAAGTCCCATATGAACTTCGGCTCCTCCTGTAGTTCCAGCACCACCATCAGAAATAGTGATTGCAGGAACGCTAACGTAAATTGAGCGGACTGTATCGATTCCGTAACTACCATTGTGAGAAACTCGGCTAAACACATCATCGTTTGCATATGTCAAAAACTCACGCTCTTCGACAGGAGGCAACCAATGACTATCATCATCATTTGAGCCAGACAAAACGTTGCCTCCAAAACACCCCGAAAGCATCGGGGTGAGGAAGAGCGTTACGAGCAAGGCGCTCATAGTCGGGCGATACACGCGCTCCGCGCGTGCTAAAACACTCATGAGAGTTCTGACGCAGAGTATCAACTAAAATAGCATAAAAAATCCAATTTATCTGGTTATTTGTAGCACGTGGGTTGGAATAGAACTCTGAGGATTCACAAACGAAGGGTTTGATGAATAAGGTTGTCTCGGCTAAAGATATGGATGCATATGACGAGTTACTTTCTAATCTGAAAGATATAGAGATGGTCGGTCAAATTGGAGGGCTACTCGGATGGGATCAAGAAGTAATGATGCCACCTAAGGCAGCAGCCATTCGTGCTGAGCAGTTAGCTTGGATTTCCAAGACTGGTCATGAAAAAATTACCAACCCACGAATCGGTGAATTACTTGATGAACTTGGGGCTCGTAACGACCTTGATGAGATTCAAGCTGCAAACATTCGCCTCGCGCGCGACTCGTATGACAAGGCAACAAAGTTGCCAACTGAGTTCGTTAGTGAATTCGCCAAGCATAGGTCAAAGGCTCAATTTTCTTGGGCTGAGGCCCGAGCTAAAGATGACTTCTCCATATTCCGAGATGATCTCGCAAAAACAGTCGATTTTGCTCGACAGAAGGCAGATTATCTCGGTTACGATGAATTGCGATATGATGCCCTTCTCGATCTCTACGAATCGGGGCTAACTGTATCTCGTGTTGACCCATTATTCGCTGGACTGCGCGAAAATGTGGCTCCACTAATCAAAGCCGTCGTTGAACAAGGAAAACACCTCAATATGGGATTCGTAGAGAATAATACTTGGAAGCAATCAGGACAAGAAGCGCTTTCTCAAAAAGTTTCAGAATGCATAGGCTTCAACTT
>JASMAJ010000004.1:9450-15613 GCA_030754395.1 Candidatus Thalassarchaeaceae archaeon
GCCGTGATGCGTCTACACATCCATTCTGTGGAGGACCAAATCCAGATGATGTTCGATGGACTACACGATATAGTGAAACAGATCCTTTCGGCTCACTATATGGCTCAATGCATGAGACTGGCCACGGATTATACGAGCAAGGTCGACCTCGTAATTTTGATTTTCAACCAGTAGGACATGCCAACGGACTAGGAGTTCATGAAAGCCAGAGTCGGTTGTGGGAAAATCAAATCGGACGAAGTCTGGAATTCTGTGAATGGGTTTTGCCATTATGGCAAGAAAACTTCCCAGAAAATATGCAAGGGGTGACTGCAGAGGACCTTTGGCGCGCTGTAAACTTAGTTGAGCCGAGCTTAATCAGAGTGGAAGCAGATGAAGCAACTTACAATCTCCATATTATGATTAGATACGAAGTTGAAAAGAGACTTATTGCTGGCGATATTGAAGTGGATGATTTACCAGATGTATGGGATGATATGTACGAAGAATTCCTTGGAATCCGTTCACCAAACCGAACTTTAGGGGTTCTACAAGATGTACACTGGTCAATCGGTGCCTTCGGATACTTCCCAACATACACTCTAGGGAATCTCTACTCAGCCCAACTACTAGCCAAGGCACGTGAAGATCTTCCCGACCATGATGAACAGATTAGAAGAGGAGAGTTTGGTCCACTTCTTGAATGGATGCGGGAGAATGTACACAAGCGAGGCAGTATCCATGAACCTGCGGCTTTGATTGAAGAAGCAACAGGTTCACCCCCTTCACCGGATGCATTTGTGGAGTATCTTCGAGATAAGGTCGAACGTCTCTATGGCGTGACTGCTTAAGCGGGTAACTCGATATTCACCAACCCATAGGGATTGATGTGTCCGGTCACTCGCTGGAGAGTCTTGCCTCTTTTGTACGTGATTTGAACAGTGCCTGTTCAGCACTATTGATTGAAGGAAATAATCTCCTTGCAGGATCACATGAAGGATTATTGAAATGTTGGGATTCAGCATCAGGAGACCTTCGATGGAGTGTTGAAGTTGCTGGCCCAATTTCCAGTTTGTCTATAGATAATGATCGAATCTATACTACAGCTTCAGCCTCACTACACGCAATTGACATGATTTCTGGAAAATTGCTCTGGAGTCGTGAATTAGAGGGGGGTAGTGATTACGTCAAGGCCTCGAAAGGCTCCGTCTGGGCGACTTCATCTGTTTACGAATTAGAAGTCGCCGACTTCATTGAGGCAACAATATGGAGGTTCAATGAAGATGGAGATAAATTAGAAAGCTGGATTATCGCTGAGCGTCCTTGGTGTTTTGATTTACACAAAGATGGTGGAGTTCTTCTTGGACTAGGAAGACCACGTTGTGGTTATCTGATGATTCAACCTGGCGAAAAGCCGATTCATCATCAACTAGAGACTGAGAGTCCCGTCACATGTGGCTGTAGAAGTTCTGAAGATTGTTTTTTGCTCGGACATGCTGATGGTTCAATCAGTTCAATTGGTTCTGATATTTTGAGTGATAGTGGCTCTAATTCATTGGTAACAGATATCTATAATCTGGGTTCTGAATGGATATCAGGACATGATGATGGAAGCATTCGTATGAATGAAAATCAGCATCGTATTTTGGGTTCTATTGACTCGGTATCGGTGTTGGATAAAGATGGATGGGCTTCGTCCTGGAATGGATCTGAAACACAAATTACAATCCTAGGAGATACTACGAATACTATTCCTCACAATGCACGAGTTCGACAAATGCACTCCAGTGATGTACGATTGGTTGTTGGTGACGAGCAGGGGAGGTTGTTTCTGCTGGAAGCAGAAATTGTCGAACGCAGACTAAGTGAAAGTGGTGATTCGAATGAAATTAGTGACCAAAACTCGGAAATTAGAGCCCGTTTGAGGATGTTAAGAAATAGATAATTTCATCCCCGTGCCGCACTGGAAATTAACATCTGTAGACCCCTATTTCCGGTCCACAGGGCCTCATTCGAGGAAAGGTTTATCAACTCCGGCCGTTCCTACCAAAGTTGCCGCTCTGGGAGAGTGGTGTGGGGCGCGCTCCGGCGCAAACCGCGGGCCACAGAACCGAACCCCGAACTCGGGGTGGTAGAACCGGCAATCGAAAGAAAGCCGGGGATCATCGAACTCGTCTGTAGGACGAGGGAGATGCGGTCTAACCGAAGTGGAAAGAACGGACGAAAGAAAGGGAAAGAAGCTACGGGGAAAACTGGGGAAAACACAACCGCAACGCTTAGGCGAGGAAAACGCAACCGTGCCAGTCAACCAGACCGCGAGTGCATAGGCGAAGGGGGCGAACCAGAGATGGGGCAAACCTGAGGCGAATTCACGGGAAACAAAGGAAGAAAAAAACCGGACGCAAGAAAGGGGAAAAGAAACCGGCGGGAAACGTGGCGGGAACGAGAGCGCGGAGACGCGTGGAGGACCGGCACTCATTCCATGAAACAAACTGATGAGAATCAGAGAGGGAAATGGAAACGCAGAAACAGGGAGTGATCCCGGAAGAAGCGGAAACGACGAAAGAGCTCTTAGGAGTTCAAGAGTCATCTACCCGGGGAAGAAAATGCCTTCGGGCAGGAAAAGAACCGGACCCTGCGGAGTCAGGAGGGGGGGATGCTCCCCCATGTGCAGAACCCCCTGCTGCTCCCACCTTGTACCATTAGTACGGCTGAGCCCCTTTACAACCCGTTATCAATCATTGCGGAGAGTTTCTCTCTACTTGTGTTATTTACATCACCTATGATTTAGTTCCAACTCAGTTCTTAGGCCCAATCATTTCTGACGGTCTGACCCATTGGTCAAACTGATCATTTGTCAGGAGGCCTAGTTGTAATGAGGATTCGCGGAGAGTCAGTTCATTCATGTGTGCGTGCTTTGCTATTTTTGCTGCATTGTCATATCCAATGTGATTATTCAGAGCCGTGACAAGCATCAGACTATTCTCCAAATGAGATTGGATTGTGCCCTCATTTGCCTCCAAACCTACAACGCATCTTTCTGTGAATGCCTTACAGCTATCGGAAATTAATTGTATACTGTGAAGGAGATTGTGTATCATCATAGGTTTGTACACATTTAGTTCGAAATTTCCTTGACTGCCTCCAAATGAAATTGCTGTATGATTCCCCATAACTTGACAGCAAACCATTGTAATCGCCTCGGCCTGAGTCGGATTCACTTTTCCTGGCATAATACTAGAACCAGGCTCATTTGCTGGAAGAGATAATTCTCCAAAGCCACAACGAGGACCTGATCCCATCCAACGAATATCATTGGCTATTTTCATCAGACTTGCAGCAAGCGTATTCAGCGCACCCGATGCTGCGACAATCGCATCATGTGCTGCAAGTTGAGCAAACTTGTTTTCAGCTGAAATAAATTGAATTCCTGTTTTTTGTGAAATTTTTTCGGCGACTTTTTCGGCGAATTCAAAATGAGTATTGAGACCTGTGCCAACAGCAGTACCGCCTAATGCTAATTCGAGTAAATCGTCATATGCAGCCTCAATGCGACGGATGTCAGCAGCAAGCATAGACACATAGCCACTAAATTCCTGTTCAAGAGTAAGTGGGACTGCGTCCATCAGATGTGTGCGGCCTATCTTGACAATCCCTTCGAATTCGTTTGCTTTCTGTGCCAACGCGCCATGAAGGAGTCTTATTGCCGGTAGAAGTCTGAAATGGAATTGTTCCGCTGCGGCAATATGCATTGCTGTAGGAAATGTGTCATTACTGGACTGTCCTCTATTTACGTGATCATTAGGATGGACTGGGGTCTTACTACCTAATTCGCCTCCGGCCATTTCAATTGCCCTATTTGCAATGACTTCGTTTGAATTCATATTCGTCTGAGTTCCAGAACCTGTTTGCCAAATCCGTAAGGGGAAGTGCTCATTCAATGAACCTGAAATTACTTCATCACAAGCGGCAGAAATCAGTGCCCCTATCTGAGGATCTAATTGGCCTAGTTCAACATTAGTTTCAGATGCAGCTTGTTTTAGAATTCCGAATGCTCGAATTATTGATGATGGCATTGTGTCATCACCAATGTCGAAGTTGATTAGAGAACGAGCCGTTTGACACCCATAGTACCTATCTGAAGGGACTTCCAATTCTCCCATCGTGTCTTTCTCTATCCGAACCGAGGAGCCCTCAGATTTTGCTGAGCGAGGATTCACTATTTGTTCAGAAAAAGAAGGCATATTTTCTGATTCAAGTCCATTTTGAATCATTTTTGAAATTGTAGCCGAACGACCCTGGACTTTTCCCTTTCCGACCCTTCTATCCAACTTCTGGGCAAGTTCCTCAGGTATGCTAATGCTGATGATGCGGCGGTCGCCGGAGCGATGTTTGGACATGTTAGACGCCGTTAATTAGTTATTAATAAATATTGAGTTATTAAGTTCAGCACCGCATTGATTAAATCAATAATTGAAAGATTAGTAATAAATCAATCAAATTCTCTCAATTTTGATGATCTTTTGAGGATCGTGCGGCCTATCTCCTGGTTTTGTGTCGCAATTCTCAATTTTGTATACAACATCAATCCCCTCAATTACCTCTCCAAACACAGCATGATTGCCATTTAGCCAAGGAGTAGGCACTGTCGTAAGAAAGAATTGCGAGCCTCCTGTATTTGGCCCTGCATTAGCCATAGAGAAAAGCCCTGGTTTGTCGTGCTTCTTGGAAAGAGCCGCCCTCTCACAAGGAATTTTCCAACCTGGACCACCAGTGCCGGCTCTTCCATTTTGGGGATCTCTAGAATATGGACATCCGCCTTGGATCATGAAATTCTTAATGACTCGGTGAAAGTGAAGGCCATTGTAGAATTCTTCATCTACGAGCTTGAGGAAGTTTCCTGTAGTCTCTGGGCAATCTTTGGTGTAGAGGCCAATCACAATCACTCCGGCGCTAGTAGTCATTTTGACGTCGGTTCTTTCCGGTTCTTCATTCGAGTTCTTATCCCACCAACTCTCCTTATCATCCTTAGAATACGGCGTCATATCGCTGGGGGACTGTCACAGGCACATGAGCATATGCGTGCTGGTTTATGCCACCATTGAACCGGGTTGTACGCCTTCTGGTAATTCCAAAAGCCTCACCGTACCATCGGGATCAAGTGCACCTAATACAAGGAATTGAGAAATGAATCCGGTAGGGAGTGTTTTGTCGCCGAGATTAATGGCTCCAACTACCGTGCGACCAACCAAGTCGGCTCTCGAATAATTGGTAATCTGGGCTGAGCTCCACAACCTGCCAATTACAGGGCCAAAATCGACTTCGATTTTGTAAGATGGTTTGCGCATCTCAGGAAATTCCTCGACTTTCATTACAATTCCTGTTCGCAAATCAAGTTCAAAATATGCTGCTGCGCCAACATATTCCTTTTTCTCCAATTTCTCCGGATGATAGGGAACACTGGAATCAATGATATGTTGACTCATTCATTCACCCGTTACATCAGAGCGTAAGATTAGAGGGAGAAGTACTACTCCTGCAGCATCAAATGCATCCAAGCCCCCTTCTTCTCTGTCAAGAATTGTGATGCAAGCAACTACTTCACATCCCATATCTGTCAGTCTTCCTGCAGCCTTCAATGCAGAACCACCAGTAGTAGTCACATCTTCCAAAAGCACCACTCGATCTCCTTTATTCAGAGTTGAGCCTTCAATTCCGGGAGGATTGCCCGTTTTTCTCCCGCCTCTTCCTTTCGCCTCTTTACGAACCATGAATCCTCGTAGATTAGAGCCTCTGGGCGCCTTTGCTATGGCAATGCCAGCTAGAGGGACGGCGCCCAACTCTAATCCGCCAACTGCATTGATATCCCCCAGATTCTCTATTTCCGAATGAAGTAAGACACCAATTAAATGAGCGCCCTCTGGATTCATCATGACTGGTTTCATGTCAAAGAAATGTGGGCTTTGTCGGCCACTTGCGAGTGTGAACAACTCCTCAGGTGAGTGGAGGTATGCTAGGTCTCGAACACAATCTATGAGACGGTTGCGGGCTTCTTCAACTGTAGTAGACATGTCTCCACTCAATGCGGGCTAACAGGAGTGGAATGAAGGTTCGCACTGTTGGTTATTGATTAGCGGGTCTTTGAACCGCTTGAGTATGAAGGTTCTTGGACGGTCGCGTGCGG
>JASMAJ010000050.1 GCA_030754395.1 Candidatus Thalassarchaeaceae archaeon
AAGGCCAAGGTCAAGGACAAGGTCAAGGCCAAGGTCAAGGCCAAGGTCAAGGACAAGGTCAAGGCCAAGGTCAAGGCCAAGGTCAAGGCCAAGGCGAAGGTCAAGGTCAAGGCGAAGGACAGCAAGGTCAAGGACAGGATCAAGGATCTCAGTCGGGCCAAGATGGACAGCAAGGCAGTGGTCAGCAAGGTGGAGAACAATCCAACCAGCAAGACAACGGCCAAGGTCAACAGCAGGGCGGAGAACAATCCGGCCAGCAAGGAGACCAGCAAAGCCAAGACCAAAATGGAAACAACCAGAATGGTCAGAACCAGCAGCAGCAAGGCCAGACCCAGGATACAAACCAGGGTCAACAGGGCCAGCAATCCGACCAGCAGCAAAGCCAGCAGCTCGACAACCAAGACCAGAACGGCGATAACGACAACGATGGCGATGGTATCCCAGACGACCTGGACTTCGATGATGACAATGATGGCATCCCGGACAACCAGGATGAATTCCCTGAGGACCACGACAACGATGGCATCAATGACGCTGAGGATGATGATGATGATGGTGACGGAATTGACGACCGCGAGGAAGTCAATGACGGCGACCCTGATTCAAACATCTATGATCACGACAATGATGGCGTCCACGACAGCATCGACTTTGACATCGACAACGATGGCATCGATAACTGGAACGACGTTGGACCGAACGGTGAGGACTATCGCCGTGACCACGACAACGACGGAATGAACGATGGCGTCGACACCGACGACGATAACGACGGCATCCTAGATGTTGACGAAATCGACGGTGCAATCGGCCTCTGGAGGTATGACCACGACAACGATGGTCTAACCGACAGAATCGATACTGATGACGACAATGACGGACTCTCCGACTGGTTCGAGCAGAACGATGGCTGGGATCATACCGGCCAGTTCGATCACGACAACGACGGCATCCCAGATCATCAGGATGACGACGACGACGCTGATGGAATCCTCGATGAGGAAGAAAACAGCGGAGTCCTGTGATACAGGTGACTTTGGTCAATATTGCTCAGGCCCGCAGCCGTCTGCTGACGTCAAGCGGTGACAGGTTCCCCGGGGGCGATTTAGTCCCTGGGCGAACCGCCCTATCTTTCTCTCATCAAAAATCGAATAATGTCGGTTGACTATCGGATTTCAACCGATTTGAATTTGCTAATCTATCGAGTGCACGCTGCAATCTGCCATCAGAGAAACCGCATTCTCCTTGTAAGAAATCTCGTAAATCCTTCTCAACTGCTCGTCCTGACTCGGGCAAAGGTTCAGGATGAACGGGATGATTGAGAAACAATCCTCTAATCGTCTCAATATCTTCTGGAACTTCAAATCCCTTGAATTCAGCCACAGCTTCGATATTACCATGATTCTGAATTAGTTTCAGGCCAGTCTTTGGTCCAATTCCTCTGATTCCTGGGTGAAAATCAGTTCCAATCATAATTGCGAGGTCGACTAACTGCTCATGAGTAATGCCATGATTATCAAGCAATTCCTGAAGAACCACTTTTTCTGCAGTCATGAGACGGCCAAACTTCCTTCGACCATGACTAGTAAGATTGCGTATCATCACAGGTGAGCCGTAAAGTAAGGTATCCCAATCTTGACTGGCTACTGCTGCAACCTCACCATTTGCACAACGTACTGCTCCAGCTCCCTCGGCTTCCATCGGAGCCTCGACCCAAACAAGTCCTAGACAATCGAAGAGGCGTTTGGTTTCAGCAACCATATCACGTGTGTATTCAGCGGTCTGAGGTCCAAGTTTCTTGGCCAAAGTCATGTCTCCTGATTCGACCGCTGCCTCCCATTTTGCTGCTGCTGCGAGCTTGCGGTCTTTGCGACCAATTAGAGTATCTCTCTTTAGATCATGAGGACGGCCATCGAAGACAAAGATCGGCTCGATTCCATTCTCAAGTAGGAAAGTCGCTCTATCTAGGAATCCCATTAGATGAGCCACTGGTTTTCCGTCAAACGAAAGCGGCTTGCCATCCTGACCTACTAAACTAGTGATGAATTGGTAAGCATTGAGGAATACATCGACAGCAACACGCTGTCCTGATAGTTCCGACAACTCAAGTGGATGAGCGGTTGCTAAGTCACGTAAATTACAGCCCAAACTACTTCCCCCCCTCGCGCGCGTTGTCTAGTGGTGTGAGTCGAGTCCTTTAGGGTTGAAGTCCCGCGCCGGAGCAACGGAGGAATCGCATTGACGGCATTGACCCTTATCGGAAGCGGTTGGCATCCGACCTTATTTCGCTCTGAGGCCGAGGCTCTAGTAGGACCTGTTGGCTTCATCCATCCAAGGGCCGTTGTCATGGAATTGACCTCTCCTGATGCTATGATTCGTCTCTCACGTTCTGCTCTCATTGATGATGTTCTTCTCAATGGAGAACACTCTGTCGCATTATCTGTTGAAGAAATCAGCGAAAAAATCGCTAAATGGGCTACTGAGAACCTACCAAAAGGTAGTTTTGCTATCCGAACTCGAACTCTTGGGACTGGTATTTCTGATATTTCTAAATCTGCAATAGCACAAGATTCGGGTGGGAGAATTAGTAGTGAAAATAATCCCGTCAATCTAGATTCGCCTGAACATGAAATTGTAGTTATTCTGGCAGGGAACGAAGATCCTTCCAATCACCCCGATCCTCTAGGAAATTCTGAGCCTGTAATTATCTGGGGGCTAAGAGAAAAAGAATGGAAACGGGCAGACTACGGAGGTCGGCAACCTATGGAAAGGCCATTCTTCCAGCCAGTATCCCTTGAACCTAGATTAGCTCGATTACTAATTTCACTAGGTCATCGTACTGATTTTACTCCAACCACAATCATTGACCCGTTCTGTGGAACTGGCGGGATAGCAATTGAAGCGATTTTGAGTGGTCTGAATGTCCTCGCCTCGGACCTAGACCCCAGAATGGTTAGTGGAACGGAAGAGAATTTACAATGGGCAAGCGGAAGTGAAAATTCTGCAGCATGGGATGTTCAAGTCACAGGAGTTGGGATGATTCCTGATGTATGGGGTAAAATTAGTGGGGCTGTATTTGCATTTGACCCGCCGTATGGGCGTAATGCATGGAAATCAGATGATGGCGTTCAATTGTTGCTTAGAGCCTGTTCTGCTGCTAAAACAATTGATGACACGGGCTCGCTGTGTACGCTTCTTCCAACTGACCCTACTATATTTGACAACAATTCAAACGATTCTTTAGATCCAATTGTAATGGGGGTTCCTTGGTCTGAATTAGCCAATCAAATAATTGACAGAGGTTGGAATCCTGTACTGACTGCGCCCATCAAAGTACACCGTTCACTAGCCCGATTATTGGTTGTCGCTCACCCGTCGCATTGAAGATGGGGGGGCTGTCGTCGAGAGAATAAGGGCGATTGGTGTAGTCTGGATATCATCTGGCGCTTCGGACGCTAGGACATGGGTTCGAATCCTGTATCGCCCACCACAAACAATTCCTCTTATCTGCCGAACATATTCGTAATTGGGATTATCCTCTATTCGATTAGTGGAGTAGTAATGACCACGCAAGAGTCTAGCCTAGCAGAAACAAGAGTATGTGATATTGTGACTGAATTACCAGTTAGAGGGGCGGTTTTCTCTAAATTTGGTATAGACTTCTGCTGTGGCGGAAGAGATACCTTGGCAAAAACATGTGAAGAGAAAGGTATTGAAATCAATGATGTCATTGTTCAGATAGGATATATTGACTCAATGAATAGTAAGTCAGAGCGAGGTAAGTTCGATAAGATGAGCGCCACTGAGTTGTGTGATCATATTGAAAATACACATCACGTTTTCCTCAAGCAACATCTACCGATAACAAGTCAACACGCAGATAAGGTCGCTAGAGTTCATGGTGAAAGAGAACCATATCTAAAGGAAGTCGCACAAGTCTTCGGGCAATTAAGAGCAGAATTAGAACCTCATATGATGAAGGAAGAACAAATTCTCTTTCCATTAATCAGACAACTCGATGGTTCTACTACACTTCCTGAATCACACTGTGGAAGTGTTCGAAATCCAATACGCGCGATGTTCAACGAACACCACGCAGCAGGTCAGGCTTTGGCAAAACTGAGTGAGTTGACTAATTCCTACACTCCACCAATGCATGCTTGCAATACGTATAGAGCTCTTTTCGGAGAATTAGCATTACTTGAGAAAGATACTCATGACCACATACACAAGGAGAATCATGTATTATTCATTAAGGCTCAAGAGATTGAACGTGACTTGATTCAGCAAGCTTAATCTAAATTCCAATGTAGATTTCTACAATGTAATCATCCACATTTCCATACCATCGAAGAAGTATTGGACTGCGGTTGTGACAATTAGTAGACCCATTACACGGGTAATGACTCTAGTGCTATTTTCTCCAATTGAATTTTTCATACTTGAGGCAATGAAAAACATAGACAGAGATAGTGCCATCACAATGAAAATTGCCAAGGAGACTGTCGCGACACCATATGTAGTTCCCATGAGAATTACAAGCGTAATTGAACCTGGACCTGCTAACATTGGCATACCAAGAGGAACTAAACCAAAATCAACTGAATCGTCTACTTCTATCTCCCCTCCTGTCGAGACTGGGATGACTTTTCTAGAGGGTTTCTGGCCCTCCTTTAGCATATTCATTCCAACTATACCAAGCATCAGTCCTCCAGCAGCTCGAAGGCTGTATAACTCAACACCTAGATGTCCGAGTAGACCTTCTCCAGCCACTAAGAAAGTGAGCAATACAAGACTTGCAAAAACGCAGGCTCGTGTAGCAACTGATTGTAGTTCCTTTTTGTCTAAATCATGACCCATGCCGAGAAAGAGAGCAATCGAAGCAGGTGGATCGATGATCACAATTAGCGGGGCGAGAACTAGGGAGAAGGCAAACAAGTCCATGGGCGGGCG
This sequence comes from Candidatus Thalassarchaeaceae archaeon, assembly GCA_030754395.1. Classification (GTDB taxonomy): domain Archaea; phylum Thermoplasmatota; class Poseidoniia; order Poseidoniales; family Thalassarchaeaceae; genus MGIIb-O1. Next base: position 4,954 of record JASMAJ010000050.1, read on the forward strand.
CGATTGCATGACCTATTTGAATATGATAGAATGAATAGTTCAGGTTAGTGAATGAATCTAGGAATCGTATTGATTTTTTTCTGCGGGATTATCGCTAAGATATTGGACAAACTCATACTCATTATCATCGTGGTCAAAGAAGTAGTATCGATGCCTAAATGGATGGTCAAGATAGGTTAAGCCTTCTCTATATCCAGCATTTCTCAAGCGCTGAGCAACTTCTGCTGCATCCTCAACCACGAAGCCCAAATGATTCACTCCAGGGTGGATATATGGTTGATGTGGTCCTTTTTCAGTAGCTCCTCTATCCTCAATACAAAGATAGGAATCATCTGTACCAACATGAATCCAGCGTCTTGCTTTCTCGCCTTCTCCTCCTCCCCTGATACGTAATTCAGGCATCGCAGTCAGAAGAAAGCGGACTGATTCATCGACATCGGTCGAAGTCATGTTCAGGTGCTCAAGGTAGGGTTTCATAGTGGCCGATTTGGTCTCTGATTTATTGCCTCACCGCTCTATTAATCAGAGATTTTCAGCATTATCAGAGAGGTAGCTGGCCACACCTTCGGGAGTGTTGGTCATACCGTCATCACCCTTGTTCCAACCTGCAGGGCAGACTTGGCCATACTCTTCAAAGAACTGGAGTGCCTCGACGATGCGGACCACCTCATCCATGTTACGGCCGAGTGGTTCGTCATTGATCACTTGGTGACGAACGATGCCTTTCTGATCGATGACGAAGGTTCCGCGCATTGAAACACCGGCTGGGTAGTAAGAGTTGCCACCTTCAGAGAGTACACCATAATTCTTCGATATCTCACGGGTCATGTCGGCCGCGAGAGTGAAGGGGACGGGGCCGATGCCACCGTCGTTAACGTCGGTGTTGCGCCATGCATTGTGTGTCCAGTGAGAGTCAACACTGATGCCAACCACTTCACAGCCCATATCGTTGAGTTTTTGGGTACGTGCAGCCATCGCGAGAATCTCGGATGGGCATACGAATGTGAAGTCCATTGGGTAGAAGAAGACGACAGCGTATTTGCCATCACTTGCAGCACCGAAGTCATAATCACCGATTATATCACCGTTTGGAAGAACGGCTTGCGTCACGAAAGTAGGGGCTTGGTTTCCAACTAGAATGCTCATAATATCACCATTACCAACCTTGGATTAAATCAAATGTTTGACGAACATGTAAAGTTTCCTTGTTGGCCATATTACTTGGGATGAAGAAATCTAAAGAAAACCTTCCGGAGGACCATAGTCCTTATTGAATGAAAAAATAATCTAAATCGAAGACTGCTGAGAATTGTTTTCACGCTTCTTATTGATGTATCTGAATAACACGCGGGAAAACACCATTGAAAAAGCTAGGAAAACTACTGAATACCACCAAGGACCTTCAGTTTCAGTCGCTAATAGCCATGTCACTATGAGAATTCCAGCCCCATAAAATGCGCGAAAAATCGAGTAAGCGATGAAGGATTTGACAATTGTATTTGAGAAAAATTTCTGCAATTTCGATTCAGTCATAGAAATCACCAATTAGGCACTCATGACCAATGGCTGACAGTATCAACATCAATAATCAATTCACGGTTTTT
>JASMAJ010000051.1 GCA_030754395.1 Candidatus Thalassarchaeaceae archaeon
TTACCCAACGCTAGAAGTCGACCATTATGTAGAATCACAATTTGTTCAGTTATCCTCTCGATCTCATCTAAGATATGGCTTGAAACTAGAACCGTTTTGCCTTGTGCACCTAAATCTCTTATCACGCTCATAATACTTGTTCGAGCGATTGGATCACAACCATGAAGAGGTTCATCAAGAATAATCAAATCAGGATCATGAACTAAAGCGTGAGCTATCTTGATTCGTTGTCTCATTCCCTTGCTGTATTTTCCAATCTCCTTATGTTGGACATCAGACAAACCGACGAATTCCAGAACATGTTCTGCTCTAGCACTTGCTTCTTCTCTAGTCATTCCATGCAAACGGGCTAGGGTTGAGACGAAATCATGGCCAGTCATCCAATCATACAATTTTTCAGTTTCCGAAACATACCCCACTCTTCGATAAGGAGAGGTGCTTTCCCAAGGATCAATTCCGAATAATCTGACTGAGCCACCACTTGGTTTCAGTCTGCCCATTAGAAGTTTGAATAGAGTTGATTTGCCTGCACCATTCGGCCCTAATATTCCAGTAACACCCCCATCTATTGCTAATGAAACATCATTGATACCTATTACATTCCCGTACCACTTGGAACAATGATCAATTACAACAGTAGGAGTACTTTTTGAAGTCATTCTCTAGTCACCTCCAAACTACTTACTCTATTGACTAGAACTGCAATTGATGCCGCATTATAGACCAAAACCGAAACAATAGAAAAAGCTAGAGAATGTTCGTAATTTGGAGGGATTCCAACTAGCCATTGCCCTATATGAGCAAGTGCGTCATAAGGACTAAGGATGTAAATTATAGATGTTTCAAATACTAATTCAACTAATAATGCAGTAAGTTTAGTGCCGAAAATTATTGCTAAGAAGGCCACAGCTGCAAAGAAGCGACTCTGACTAATGCTAGAAAGAGCCATTCCAATTGATGTATATGTGAACACAAGTAGAAGGCCGGCCATTAATCCTCCTAAGAACATAGGTAAAGTATCAATCAAAAACGCCCAACCCTCACCTCTAAAGACGATAGAGGTGGAATAATACAAAACATAGGAGAACACGATAACGAAGGTAAGAACAAAGGCTGCGCTCAAGTATTTCATAATTGTATAATCGGTTCTCGTTACTGGGCGTGAGAAGTAGATAGCACTAGTTCCATTCTTCCTATCATCAGAAATCATTCCCCCAACAACAAGAGCAGTTAGAAGAGGCCACATACAGAGGTTTCGCGGATAGTACCCTAGTACTTGACCCCACAAATTGTATCTGTTAACCCCCCACATTCTGGTCAACCAATCGGAGGCATCACCAGGGAGTGTTGAAGATAAGAAAATCATAGCAATTGGTGTTAAGGATGAAAGAAGAATTACCAGAATAGATAGACGAACAAAAGGATTGTAATATCTATGTCCTTTTGATGTGAATAATCCATATACGTGGTGTCGGAAAATCGCATAATTACGAACCCATCGCGGGCCTAGAGTTCCATTCCAAGGACGATACACTTGTTCGAAGACTACTCCAAGACTTGCTCGTTGAGCGACGACAGCCTGAGCATCATCATCTCCGTCACCTGCCCCATAGGCGACTTCCATCCTAGTTTGGCCATTGGCTAGAGCAAGATCTTCAGACAATTCTGTCACCTCCTGTATGAGCCTCTGTCATCAAATCTGAAGTGCCCTTTACGTGAGAGCCTAATCTCTCCATTATGAGAAGGAATATATCTTCAAGATCAGGTTCATATTCACGAAGTTCTCTAACCTGCACACCGGCTTTTGCAGCACTTTCAATAACCAACCCAATAGTATTCTCGTCCTGAATTGTTACTCTCATTACTCGACCGAGGCGGCGAACACTCAAACCTAACTCTTTGAGAGTGTTTTCCATCTTACTTGCACCACCCCAAATTACCACCTCTATCTCACGATCTATCTGGCGGGCTAAATCTTCTATTGAGCGCTGAACAACAATTTTCCCCTTATGCATCATGACAATTCTGTCGCATACTTCTTGGACATCATCCATCACATGACTAGACATCAGAACAGTACCGCCTCCGTCATCTACTGTACGTTTCAGAGTTTCTAGCATGAATTTTCGAGAACGCTGATCTAACCCATTAGTTGGTTCGTCACAAATTAGAATTTCAGGGTCATGAACCAATGCACAAGCAAGCTTGGTTGCCTGCTTCATCCCAGTACTAAATGATTCGATTTTTCGATACCTTTGATCGCGAAGGCCAACATACTCGAGAACCTCATGGGCTCTCTGCATAGCTTGTGCAGGATTCATCCCCAACAATTCTCCCGAATAACGAACTTGATCGATAGCGTTTAGATTTGGGTCAAGGGAATCATATTCAGGCATGTAACCAATTCGTGAACGAATCATATCTCCTTGAGTACGGATATCAAATCCTAGAACCGTTCCATTACCAGAGGTTGTTGTAATCAGTCCGAGTAAACACTTGAACAGAGTAGATTTCCCAGCACCGTTCGGCCCAAGGACTCCAATTGCCCCTCTCGATAAGGATAAATTAGCATCATCTAGGGCAAGATGAGGGCCATACAATTTACGCAGATTCTGTGTTTGAATGATTAAGTCTTCACTCAAAAAAACACCCTCCATTGACCGACTCCCCTAAGGGAGTCGAATCTATGTGGTAACAGAAACCACTTGAAACAATCCCCGGCAGAGATTGTGTTGCATCATTGCTTCATTGCACCATCACGAACTTTCACAGCAATTCCTTTTGTGAAGAATGACATGTCATCATCGGTAGCATTTGCTATTCCATGTGCAACTAAATTGCCCTCAGAATCGACTACTAAACAAGGCTGACCAACGATTAGATGAGAATCTGCACCTAAGACAAATCCATGTATGACATTTCTCCCTTGACCAACGAAAGGAATTGCGTCATCGTGAAGAAGAACTCTTGGAATACCTAGATGATCTCCCTCACTATATTCCATCTCAGACTGGAATTTACGAGGGGGATTTGGATTTAATTCGTGGAGGATTCTAGCTCCATTTAGAGTCAAAGATAGGGCACCATCTGGAAGCCTAGGTGACAAACAATGTTGATCATCAAAATTCACGTTAACCATACGGTCGGTTCTCGATCTTCGAGCACTCATCTTAGAAGTTAATTCGCAGGAAAATTTTGGATTAATTCCACAGAATAAAGAGAGTTTGTCAACAACTGTGCAACGATCTATCCAATCACGGATTATCTGACGCTTATCGCCTCCAGCAGTCTCATCTGGATCTGGTAGGCATTCATGGATATCCAATGGTAAATTGGACAAGCTCAAGTCATTAAGCCATGCATCAATTTCATTCTCAGAAATTACCATCCTCCATAGATCGTCTGAACCATCAATATGACACCATGGTGAAACATCTTCGAGAGTGAATGGAATAAGCCCTATGGGGGTAGAAATTAGGATTACAGAACGAGGTTCCTCACGAAGCGCCTCCACCGCTGTTCCGAGAGCGGAATTGCGCCAAGGAGGAGCCGCGCCAGTCAGAATTACAACTCTCTCTGGAGAAGACACTGAGTTATCCCACCATGACCCAGGAGGACGCCATCTTGTGGCTAACATTGCATTTAGGTGGAGGAGATGTGGACGGTAGTCAATATCATTGCCGAAATGCTCCGCAGTACCACGTACGGGATTTGTTGAGGAAATTATTCTCAAGGCACTCGCGCCAACGGGTCCTTCATCAGGATCTACCAACTGTTCTATTACCCATTCAAAGGCCTCCCTTAGTTGAGGGGAGGCATGACTTCTTTGTTCGGCTAAACGCCAAATTGTTCCATTTCTAATCGCCTCTCTGCATCTAGCAAGTTCAACCTGCGTAATCTCAAGATTATGATGAGATAGAAGAACAGACCGCTCCTCCTTTTCCATCTCACGAACTTCTTTTGGAGTGTGATGAAAAAGAGCACTTGAATGACAAGGCCATTCGGTAAGTTCACCCAACTTTACCGTCCCCTCTGGTGTTAACAAACGATCGTCACGAGCAAACAATGCATAGGCGGCTGAATCAAACAAATCAGTACCTAAGGCAATTGCCAAGGGGAATAGCAAGGGATGACCACAACCAAAGAGATGTATTGGTCGATTCGGAGGAATTGTTGCACGAGCCGCCAATAGAATCTGAAATAATTCTCGATACCGCTGTTTTTCCATTAGAGGCACTATGCCTCCAATAGGGTGAATTGCAAAACCTCTATGCTCACCTTTCATACTGCCCATCAAGTCACCAGCATGGGCTCTCAAATCTTCATGTAGACCTCCTTGAATCGGCCCATTAAGTAGTAATTCTTCACCAGCAACTGCCAGAGAGGGGGTGGCTCTATCTGCGGTTTCTGAAACAGCATTCTCTAGTTCTTCTCTAGTCATATCCGGACGGCCAAATACATCGAGCATTGTCCCTATGTCAACACCAATATTTCTCTGAAATTCAACAATCTCTTCAACACCAACTTCTACATCTCCATAGACATATGACTGAAAAGTACCCGAATCGGTAACTATCACTCCGGGATAATCCAATAGAGCATGGATTCCATCTTTGAGAGCTGGGTCACGTAATTTTTCATGTTTCCATGTAACATACGAGTTCGTAATCAATCCATTTACGTGATATCGCTCCCACATTTCACGCGGCTCTATTGTGCGAATATTGGGGTTTACCACAGGTAGTAGCATTGGAGTTGCTAGAACTCCATGCTTAGTATACAATAGACCCAATCGCGCAGCGCCATCACGTGCTGTGACCTCGAATTTACCAAGATCCTGTGGCCGGCAGGGATTGGGGTCTGGACGTGCAGCCACAGTATCGCTGCTCGGCCTTGTAGTCATCAATCCTCGCTTACGCGCGAGAGTACTTTCAAGGAGACTTTACCGTCATTTAGAACGACTTCGACATCGTCACCATTATTGATTGCAATAGTAGGGTCTTGGTCAAATCCATGAGCATATGGAAGACTCAGAAGACTCGCAGCAGGAAGTGTCAATGGACAAACATCTCGGTTCAATATTGCTTTAGGACCGAAGCCGGTATAGATTAGTCCCATTAGGACAAAAGGAGCAACCGTTGACCCAGAACCTTTGGGGTAAATAAGAACCGTATCCTTAATCGCAACACCATCGAGAGGATGTCCTGGTTCCTCTATAACTCCCGTATCACGGTTGACGTATCCAAGGTAAGTTATTGGAACATCCGTAACCATCGCCTTTCCAGAGACTATCCATTCTTCTTGGCTTGGTAGGCCCTTTCCAGATATATTGGCATCACCTGATTGATATGATTTGTTTGTGGCAATGGGTTTTGCCTTCTTTGTGCCAAGAACTGGTCTTTCTCCAGTCACAATACCTGGGTCAAAGGCGTGAGCAACACACTGGGAAATTGGAGCAACACTAGTTGGCATCCTATTCAGTCCACTGGTTAGATAATGTTCAGCCTTGAGAGAATTAGTCAGAAGGTGGTTGTAGTGGGAACGATTGTATGGAGTGACCTCAGGACAAGTGTCTTTGAGAACTAAAGCACCGGCCTCTTCAAGAATTGATACAGTTCCATCGGCATCTAACAATTCGTAATTTGCAGCACTGGTAAAAAGCCATAGACGCCGATTAGGTATTCGCTGCCCCAATTCCATTCTCGCTCTAACTGCGGCCGCCGTCGCTCGTGCTTCACCTACACTAGCCTGGGGACAACCGATTACAACTAAATCGACAATTCCCGAAGGCGCCAATTCGTCATATCTCTTTTTTAATTCTTCATCTGTAAAAATCAATTCACCCTCATATGAGTCAGTAGAAGGTGGGTCTCCAGTTATTCCTTCAGCCCATAGCATTGGGCAGCCATAATTCGCTGCAGCGGCAGTAAGCGCCTTACGCATCTCAAAGTCATTATTTTCTGGTAGTCCCACGAGATGTGGCATCATGCCCCACGGCAGATTCCACTCTGGCCGAATTTGTTTACCAATCCAATCACCCAAAACCGACCAATCGGCAGTATCGCCCATATCTGCTTTAATCGTGACCAGAATGTTAGGGCGACGATTTTCTTCGATGTGCAAGCCCCAAAGAGGAGCCCATCCAGTAAGTGCTGTAGCTAATGCAGAAAGTCCAGATTCTCTGTTTGTAATTAGAGACGTGTATGAATTGGAGAAACAAACAGCATTAGATTCTGCCCAAGACCCTATTCCTTCGGCTAATTCAATTCCACGATCATATGGCGTGCAGGATAGAATTGAATCAATTCCCAATTCAGAATAGGCATGAATAATCTCAAATTGGTGTTTGAGAAAATCTGGATAATCAATTCCCATTTGGTCGATTTTATCCATATCACAACCCGAAGAATTCAGAGTTGTTGGTATTGCAACAGTTCCTTCAGAATCACCCGAAATATCGGAAAGGAATCGACG
>JASMAJ010000052.1 GCA_030754395.1 Candidatus Thalassarchaeaceae archaeon
TTCTTCATAATTCTGTAAGTTCATAGAAACCTGGCAAATACCATGAGCGGGTAAAGGAACACCCATACCTTGTACGTTAGAAAGCATACCATTAATACGTATTTTTCCACCATAATTATTCTTCAATAATCGTCCACTTGTTCTAATTATTGACCCTGCTGCCTTAGAGGCAACAGGTGTTTCTTCATCGACATTCACATTGTAAGCAACTAGCACGGACCTCACCCCAATAGCTACGGCGCCAAACCTTGCTTCAACTTCACTCCCATTCACCATTTATGAATCTACTTTCCAAGGCCTCATACTGCCCTTTGCGTAATGCGGAAAGGGAAGCCCTAGATGAGTGGGAAGCAATTGAACCATATAGAAAAATTGGTATTGAATTAGAAAAATGTTCAATGACCATTATTGATGCCTTAATACAATCATCATCCGTATCGGGGCTTATTGGAACAAAGGGGCAAACATCTACGGCACCAATACGAGGATGATTACCCTTATGCTTTCTCATATCAATTAACTCGGCAGATTTTTCAATCAATTTTATTGCGGCTTGGGCTACATCCTTGTATTCACCCGCTATAGTGATTACAGTGCGATTGTAATCAGGATCGGGCTCGCAGCCAAGTATTGCGACGTTCGGGGTTGTAGATACATAACTGATGATTTTGTCAATGATTGATTGATCTCTGCCCTCACTGATGTTCGGGACGCATTCAATCCAACGAGAAGTCATCGAAGCAACGAGATATTGGCTGCTGATGAGCCTTATGCTCAACCATACAGGCCGGAAGGATCGCCAAATATAGGGTCTGAGCGGTTGTCGTGAATCTTCTTAAGTCCAGATTCGAAGTGTGAAATAGTGATTTGTTTAGATTTCTCATCAATAGCAAGCATTCCAGATTCTAAAATCAAAGCCTTTAATTCAGCACCGCTAAATCCTTCTGATTTCTTGGCTAGATTATCTAAGTTCACAGAAGGTGAAATTGTTACATCTTTTGTCATTATTTCAAGAATATGTTTTCTTCCATTTATATCAGGTAAACCAACATCGATTATTCGGTCAAATCTACCGGGCCGCAATAGCGCTTTATCGAGTAACTCCGGCCTATTTGTTGCGGCAATGACTTTGACGTTTTCTAGTGATTCAAATCCATCCAATTCGGCTAATAATTGCATCAAAGTACGTTGAACTTCCCTATCGCCAGAAGTAGAAGTATCCATTCTTTTAGAACCAATAGCGTCAATTTCATCAATAAAAATTATTGAAGGTGCTTTTTCTCTTGCTAAATCAAATAATTCTCGTACAAGCCTCCCGCCCTCACCTATGTATTTCTGTGCAAGTTCAGAACCAACAATACCCAAAAATGTTGCATCAGTAGCATTTGCAACAGCTTTAGCAAGCATTGTTTTACCTGTTCCAGGCGGACCTGAAAGAAGTACTCCCTTTGGAGGTTCTAATCCCATATCCTTGAAAGCCAAAGGATTCGTTAATGGCAATTCTATTGATTGCTTCAATTGTTTGATTTGTTCACTCATACCACCAACATCCTCGTAAGTTACTGTAGGTTTATTGATGACTTCGCTTGTAGACACTAGAGGATCCCAAGAGTCACTAAGAACATCAATAATTGAGAGAGTCTCTTGATTGAGCGAAACTCTAGCACCTGGCTTCAATAATTCACTATTTAAGCGTGAATTAACAGATACTTGGAATACGGTTCCGTTGGAACTTCTAACAATTGCATGATTGCCAATTATGTCTTGAATATGGCCTACTATCAAGGGAGGAGATTTAAGATTCCTTATGTCTTCATCTAATCGAGCAACTCTTTTCTTCAGTTGTGTACATTCATTCTCTAAGAATAATTTTTCAGTAATCAACTGTTGCGATAAGTCAGAAAGTTCGGAATATTTTTCTCGTAATTCGTCCAATCCAATATTATCAACATTTTGTGAATGAATATTTCCGCTGCGAGGTAGGTCCTCGGTATCGGAAGCACCTGCCATGTTCTTCGATTTGGGACTCTGACTTCATACTTTGTCTCCGAAGACATGATGATATGATGCCATATCGGACAATCAATGGGAACATGCGAGTTATGTGGTGCCGATAAGGTTGGAACGCTCCGCACCAAGGCATCAGGAGCCAGAGTTGACGCCTGCAGTCGTTGTATTGATAGATTAGGATTAGAAAAACCAATCTCTATGCCTTCTGAAAAACAAACTAAATTAGCAGGTGCCAAATCAAACATTCGGCGAGGTTCGAGTATTATGACTAAGCCGGAGAGAGAATTGGCGCACGACTTCCATATTAGAATACGTAATGCACGGAAAGAGAAGGGCTGGGATCAAAGAGAATTTGCTCGTCGGATGAATGAAAGGCTGAACATTGTTCAGAGAACTGAAAATGGAAACCGACCTACTGATAACCTCATTAAGAAGATTGAGAAAGTCCTTTCAATTGAATTATTCATAGAAATAGAAGCTGATAATACAAGACAAACAGGAACTTCAACTTCACGTTCGATGACGATTGGCGATGTTTATGACGACCTGCTCCGGAGAAGTGAATGATGTGGAAAAAATTCCTCTTCATGTCATACATCTCAATCAAGATGATCCAAAAAAATGTACTTCGAGAAAAATGCATCGATACGGATTAATCAAATTGCATACCGACATTAGAAGATCACCAAGGACTGGTTTTCTCCTCGATCCGCTTGCTGGTGTGTTATTAGGCCCTGATGATAAATCGAGAATTGTAAAGGGCACCTCAATAGTTGGCTTAGATTGTTCGTGGAAACAAATTGATAATTCAATAAGTTATCTTTCAAAGAAAACAAGACTAGAAGGGCGTACATTACCAGTAGTACTTGCAGCAAATCCTGTGTCATGGGGTAAGCCTGGTCGTTTATCTAATGCTGAAGCATTCGCAGTTTCACTGATAGTTTTAGGGGAATGGGAACAAGCTAGAGAAATTCTAGGCCCTTTCAAATTCAGTGACGAATTTTTTAGATTAAATTATGAGCCTTTAGAAGCATACTCGCAGGCTAAAGATAATTTAGAACTCGCTGAATTACAATGGGAATTTTTTGATAAACCTGACTAACGAACTTCAGAACCAGGTCTAATTTCTCCTTCAGGTGTCAAAACTCGGATATTTCCATCACCGTCATCGGCTGCAAGAATCATACCTTCAGACATAATGCCTCTTAATTTTCTAGGCTCAAGATTCGCAACAAAAACAACATTCAGACCTACTAAGTCCGCAGGTTGGTAAATTTCTTTCAATCCGGCACATACTGTTCTAGTTGAACCGGGATTGTCTTCGATAGTAATGACATACAATTTGTCAGCATTGGGGTGATCTTCTACAGTGAGAATTTTCCCTGTCCTCATCTCAACTTTCATGAAATCTTCAAACTGAATATAACTCCCCCCGTCCCCTCTAGAAGCATCTGCTTCATTGTCGTTACTATCCGAAGCAAGAGACTGTTCGTGAGCCAGAATTTCTTCTAAATCGAGTTTATTGAATAGAGGCTGTGGTTTTTCCCGATTCCATCTTAATGGAGTGTCATATTCGATAGCTTCATCCCAAGTCAAAGAGTCAAGAGGTTCTTTTTCACCTAACATAAGCCATAATTTGTCAGATTGGAAGGGCATGAAAGGCCTCGTAGCAATAGCAAGAGTTCGACATAACCTCCAAGCCATGGATAGGCTGGAAAGTGAACTATTGCGTTCTTTAGAGGGCTCCGCATTCAGGTATTTCCAAGGAGCAGAACTCTGAAGGAGAAGATTACCTTGTTGAGCAATACCCATGATAGAACGAAGAGCTTCTTTGAATCTCTGTTTTTCCATTGATTCCATTGCGGATTCAAGTAAATCTCTGCAATTTGCAATAATCTCAGAATGATCAGAGGGGGAATCAAATTCAGATAATGGATTTCCCCCTTCACTTGAAAGTCGGTGACTAAGAGTCATTACTCTATGTACGAAGTTGCCATATGTTGCAATAAGTTCGTTATTTACTCTATCAACAAATTCATCCCATCTGAAATCGGTGTCATGCATCTCAGGCATATTGATTGACAGATGATATCGCAAAGAATCTGGATCATATCTTTCTAAAAAAGATGGAAGCCATACACCGTGTTTTCTGGATTTACTAAATTGACCACCTTTCAACATCAAAAATTCATTTGCGGGAACATTGTCTTCAAGATGAAGTTGCTTAGATTTATCTCGGTCTTTGTTTAGTCCCATCAAAATCGCAGGCCAAATTATGGTGTGGAATGGGATGTTGTCTTTACCCATGAAATACAGATGTTTGAGACTCTGACCATCCTTATCGACCCACCAATTCACCCATGCATCATCACCCTCAACATGCTCACCAGCAAATCGTTCTGCCCAAATTCTTGCACATGTGTAGTAACCCTGAACTGCCTCGAACCATACGTATACTCTCTTGCTATCCCACTCTGGATCTTCTAATGGAATCTCAATTCCCCATTCCATGTCACGAGTTACTGCTCTCGGACGTAAACCCATTTGCAGCCAATTTTGAGTCATTGCCTTGACATTCGGCTTCCAAGTTTGTTGTCGCATTTGCGCGTGCTCTTCTAAATCCTGCTGGAACAAATCTAACCGGTAAAACAAGTGCACAGTATCTCGGACTTCAATTGCCACCTCGGGATTTGATTTAGAGCGTGGATTATTCAATTCACTGGCCTCATATGTCGCACCACATTCATCACATTGGTCACCACGAGCGCCATCCTCGCCGCATTGCGGGCATTCACCAACTACATATCTATCCGGGAGGAATCTTACATCTCCCTCTGACTTAATCTCACAATATTGCTGCATGGTTTTCTTCTGCAATAATCCTGCATCATTCAATTGGATGAAAATGTCTTGAACCAATTCTTTGTGGCGCGGGTCTGTGGTTCGATTATACAAAGCGCCACCGAATTCAATCCCACGGGAATCAACGTGATTATCCCACGAGCAGCCTAGACCAGCGAGCGCGCGCGAGTTAATCTCATGGAATTCATCGACAATAACTTGAGGTGGTACTCCTTGTTCTTCAGCGCTCACGGTAATCGGAGTACCGTGCTCATCGGATCCACTGCACATCAGTACGCGACGACCTCTAGCCCTTTCGTATCGATATTGTATATCAGCAGGAAGACAATTGCCAGCAACATGACCAAGGTGCAAGGGTCCATTAGCGTAAGGCCAAGCCATGAATATAGTAACGTATTCCACTCATTTGGCCCCCCAATCAATATTCAATACTGAATCTGCGAGACAACCACCTATTTATGCATGCGCCGCTCGCAGTAATGTTGGAGCACGAAGACTCGTCATGAATCAAGAAGCCCAATTTCGTCCGAATCTAAATCAGGATTCAGAGGTGAATTCCCTTTGAGTACGTGGTCATTAATAGCAGCATATGCTGTATTAGCACTAGGTGTTTCATTCCTTTGTAGCATCTTGGAAGCTGTGCTTTTATCGACTACTAGGGGGCATATAGTCAGCATAGCCGATAAGCATCCCAAATCTAGTGAATTGTGGATAAGTTACAAAGATGATCCTGAACGACCATTGACAGCTATACTAACACTGAATACAATTGCTCATACTGTTGGGGCATTGGGTGTTGGGACTCAAGTAGAACATCTAAATCCAGGAGAATATGGTGTTGCAATTGCCTCGGCCTTGCTAACAATAGGAATTTTGTTACTTTCGGAAATTCTACCTAAAACAATTGGTACACTTTACTGGAGAAAGATGACGGTTTCTTCAGGTTTTATGCTTCGAATGCTAATAATTCTTTCATGGGTCATTGTATGGCCGGTTGAACGAATCAGGAGGATGTTGCCGGATGTTCAAACAGAAACTGTAACACGCGATGAATTGTTAGTTCTGGCAGACATTGCAGAAGAATCGGATATAATTGAAAAAGATGAAGAAGCCGTTATTCAAAACCTATTGCGATTACGTGATTTAGAAGTTCAATCAATAATGACTCCAAGGGTCGTCATGACTTGTGTAGAGGCTTCTGAAACTGTTGAAGATGTCATGAAAAGAATACCAATTATGGTTTATGGACGAATGCCTGTTTACGACGGCGATGTCGATACTATTCGTGGCTTTATCTTACGAAGTGAAATTCTCCGCAAAGCTGCTGATGATATCTTTACTCCCACGATGTCGGAGATTTCGAGGAAGGTATACAGATGCCGGTTCGATGATTCTGTAGATAAAGCCCTAGATATCTTACTTGAGAACAAAGTTCAACTCCTGATTGTCAAGGATGATTTTGGAGGAACAGTTGGTCTTGTAACAATGGAGGATATTATCGAAACTCTTCTTGGAGTTGAGATAGTGGATGAGTCGGACCAAGATGCTA
>JASMAJ010000053.1 GCA_030754395.1 Candidatus Thalassarchaeaceae archaeon
GGCGTGATGCTTCTCGCTTGAGTTCTTCCCCCGCCATTCTCCAAGCAGGGCTGCCGCCTTCACCTGTACTTCCCCCAACTGGTACAACTGCTATCTCGGACCCGAAAGCGAACATCTCGTGAGTAAGTTCCCCACTTGGGAATCTTTTGATCTCAATCACAGGACGAGAAAGGTCGGATTCCATTCCTGTTGGGGCGCGAACTACCATTCTCAACTCAAGTACTTCGTTTACCTTACCTTTCTCGATGTTAATCACCGTATCAAGAACTTGTGAAATTAAACCGAGTTCAACCTTGCCTACCATCCTCTGGATGGCTTCCAGTGCACTGTTTGCGTGAGTGACTCCAAGTAAGCCCACACCAGCCAATCGTACATCTCCAAATATCTCGAAATCTCTGGCTCGGCGAACTTCGTCGAAAATTACGAAATCTGGTCGGACAAGGAAAATCACTTCCGCCGTTTTCTCCAAATCACCCTCTAGTGGTGCGTATTGAGTGACTCTTTGTGGAACTTGTAAATCACGTGGTGCTTCCATGGTTTTGACCATTGCACCTACCGTCTCATCGAGGTGGGCTGCGATTGCTTGAGCGAAGGTGGTTTTTCCTGAACCTGGTTTCCCGACGACGAAAATCCCTCTGTGGTGATCTGCTACTCGGCGAATTAGTTCATCTGGTAATTCATAATCACTCAACTTCAAGTGAGCTACTGGGCGAACAACTGTGATTTCCCATGCTTCGGAAAAAGGCGGCCATGCGCAGGTTACACGAAGGTCTCCAATTTGCATTATTCGGCAACCTTCGCGCTCAATTTCAACGAAGCAATCCGAACGTGCTTCATTTTGCTCAATGACTAATTGTAATTCTTCACTCAATGCCTCTAGAGATGGTTTGTCCCAAGAGTCTCCCTCGACTTCTTCTAACCTCAATTCAGAGATGTGTCCGGCTTTGACTCGAGGTGGGCACTCTGCCTTCAAGAATACAGTAGATGCCGTTTCATCAGCAAGTAATACCTCTAGCGACTCAGGAAGAGGAGGGTGGTCGCCGAAGGCTGCCATGATTGATTCGGCAGGCCCGCTGCCTTTCACCGTTGGGGAAATGAAATGCAACTCGGACTAGGGCTAATTTACGACATTAATCAACCATCTGGCTGTCATTGAACCAACAAAAGCCACACCTAAAGAAGCCGTAGTGGCGAATCCAAAATTACCGGTATAAATTGCATATTGGATTAGAGTGAGGGCTGCTATTGTTGCTAAATCCAAAAGTGTTGACTTATCCCAACCAGATTGGGTTCGGATATGCTCTCTATTAATCCAAGAAACCCAAAACAGCGAGATAGTCCCCAATAAGAGAGTGTGGCCTACTAGCCAACCCAAATCATTGCCAAAAGTACTAACGATGTTATCTTGGAAGTCGCCAAAAACCATTGAGGCGAGGTCGAGCATGGAACTCCGAGTGGCCTTCTGTTCTTCAATTCACAGGCGAATCATTGACGAATTATGCGACGAATCTCGTCGATATCGGCACTAGCAGAAATAGGAGCATTTGCTCGCTGAGATTTGATGCCTTCGAGATTATTTGTATGATATTTTACAACCACGTCGGGGTCTTTCAATAGATGACCTGTAAGAACTCCTACTACCTTATCCTCTGATTTGATTACTCCCTCGTCGACTAATCTTCGAATTCCTGCAACTGTGGCGCAACTCGCTGGTTCTGCTCCGATTCCTGTAGCATCAACTAATGCTTTAGCATCCATTATTTGATCGTCTGAAACTTCAGTTACTACACCATCCAATGCTTCAATCCCTCGCATCGATTTGCGCCAAGATACAGGGGAACCTATTTTGATTGCCGTAGCAATTGTATCGGCTTTGACAGGGACTAAATTTTCGCCCCCTGCCCATGCAGTGTAGAGAGGATTAGCTCCCGCTGCTTGAACTACAGCAATTCGGGGTAGTCTGTCGATGATATTGAGTGCGTGTAATTCAAGCAGACCCTTCGAAATTGCGGTGTTGTTCCCAAGATTTCCACCCGGCAATACAATCCAATCGGGGACTTGCCAATCTAGGTCTTGCATTATCTCAAAGACAATCGCCTTCTGCCCTTCAATTCGGAATGGATTAATTGAGTTCACAAGATAGATTCCTTCACTCGCACACACCTCTTGTACGAGTGCCATGGCGTCATCAAAATCACCTTCAATTTGGATTGTCTTAGCGCCGTATGCGAGTGCCTGGCTTAGTTTCCCAAATGCTATCTTTCCTTCAGGGATGAATACAATTGCTTCAAGGCCTGAAATCGCTGCATAGGATGCCATTGAAGCAGAAGTGTTTCCTGTTGAAGCACAAGCTACTGCTTTCATTCCAAGATGTTTAGCAATGGTGATTCCTGCAGTCATCCCCCGATCTTTGAAAGAGCCTGTTGGGTTTTCGCCCTCGTGCTTCAACCAAAGATTTGAGAGGCCTATTTCTGAGCCTACTAGGCTAGCATCATAGAGTTGTGTTGAGCCTTCTCCTCTCGTTACTGCAATGTTGCTGAGAGTTTCATCGCCGAGAGGGAGGATTAGTTCGCGGAAACGCCAGACTCCTGAGCGGTCAAGAGGGTTTTTTGAGGCGAGGCGAGAATCGAGGATTTCTCTTGTTAGATTGCATGCATCAAGGTCATGGATGACGTCTAGAGTAGCGGAACAGTCACATCGGTAGCGTAACTCTAACCCAAGGTAAGTCGTACCACATTCGACGCAGGCCAAATGCCACGAGGGGGGTTGGCTCATTGGTTGGGCGAACCAAGTTCCTATATTGAACCTCATTGTGAGGCAACTGAGTAATCTCAGATTATGCTGTGTGGGTAATCATTCTCAATACTTGCTCGGTCTCATTAACCATTCTGTCTTTGTCAAATCTCCTTTCACAAGTAGATCTGGCATTTACGCCCAGCGATTCCCTTGCAGATGGATTACTTGCGAGGTATCTGATTGATGCAACTAGATTCTCGAGGTTTCCTGGTTTAACGAATAAACCGTCATGGTTGTGAGTGATGACATCAGAATTACCACCTATTTCTGAGGAAATAGTGGGAATTCCGTGGGCGAGCGCTTCGAGTAGGGCCAAAGGTAGACCCTCGTATCTCAAAGTAGGAATTAGGTAAATGTCTGCTTCGGAGTATAATCTGTGCAATTCATCGTCATCCACACGGCCACAGAAAGTGACTCTTTCTTCGAGTTCCAAATTCTTTACGAGTTTCTTTAGTTCTCCAAGGTAGTCGCCAGTTCCAACTATATCTAAGTGGAGATCTAAATCCTGCAACTCAGAGATGGCTTTGATTGCCATTTGGAAGCCCTTCTGCCTATCTGCTCGCCCAGTACAAAGTAGACTCAGTCTTCCTTGATTAAGCTCTTTCGTAAACGGATCTGGGAGTGCTATACCATTCTCAATCACCTTTACCTTCTCTTTCGAAAATAAGGAAAAATCATGCTCAATAGTAGGGGTAACAAGAATGATGCTGGATGATGCTCTCCTCAAGGGAAGTTCCCAGAGAAGGTATCTCTTGAAGAGAGAAAAGGGTGTAAGTAGGAGCCAATGCCAATACCTAGGGCGAAAATCTGCGGAAGAAAGAAAAGAGAGGATTTCGGTTCGCAAAGAACCGTGGCATAGTAGAGAAATAGGGATGTTGTGTCTTCTAGCCCAGGATGTTATTCCTATTCCAGCACATCCGTTGCTGTGAATTACGTCGATTGATTTATTCGCATGAATTTTATCCACCCACTTCTTTGTCTCCTTGAACCATGCCTTCGATAGTCGCATAGGATTGGAGGGGCGGATAAAATGGATTGTGTATCCCAATTCTTCCACTTTTTCAACACCATCAGGGTGGGCTGTAGATAGAACTGTAACTTCATGGCCCATCTTTACAAAACCCTCGCAAAGGTCCATACATTGTCTCTGAAATCCACCGAATCGGTGGTGGAGTGTTGAACGTGTAATAACAAGTATGTGCATACTATTTTCAAAACGAGGGGTTTTACGTTATAGGTATATGCTTGCAGTTGCTCATGAATTATTACGAGAAAGTGAATGAAGCCATCAAATTGAGCCATTTGGAATCGGAATCAATAGATGCATAATCAACCTAGAATTATGTTATTTTCTTGTAACAAAACTACCGCTTGGCTATTTAGGAAGAGGTTAGGCGGTGATTCATGGGCCTAGATGTCGACGTGGTCATCCCAACTTTTCGACGGCCAGCGGCCTTGGCTAGGTGTCTTGCGGCTCTAGAGAAACAAACTGTTGCACCCGCGTCAATAGAAATTATTGACGATTCGGAAACTGACAGAGGGCCGGCGTTCACAAGAAATATTGGTTGGAGGAGGGGAAAATCTCCACTTGTTGCATTTACTGATGATGATTGCGTTCCCTCAATAAATTGGATTGAATCGATTCAGCGGGCTTTTGAAGAAGGTGGGGTTGATGGTATTGAAGGAAGCGTAACAATAGTTGATGAATCTGGAAATATTTCAGATATGGACCCTCACCCTGCAGATAAGTGGAATCGATTCAAGACAGCGAACATGATCTATCGAAGAGAGGTATTGGAGCATGTTGATGGATTTGATGAAAGGTATTTCATACACAGGGAAGATACAGATGTTGCATGGCGAATAATAAATTCAGGATTTACTATTTCTTGGGATGAAGGTTGTGTAGTTCACCACCCGGATCGGGCTGGAGAGCAGAGAATAAGACCACGAAGTGAAATATTACTATACAGATGTGATAAGACAAAATATGTCGAAGTTGCTGCGGGAATGATCTCTTTTCAGAGTATTAGAAACGGTGAATTAAAGAAAATGAGGAAGTCGTTGAGAAATTATATGGATGAATTTGTAGAACCAATTTCAAGAGGGGAGTCCTTTGCTCTTTGGACAAAGGCGTTTCTTAGAGCAATAAAGAGGAAGTTTTCTAATCAATAATTTCAGAAGGCAGAGGAAAGTGCTCATGACAAATTTATCCGGGCTGCTTGATGCCAGAAATCGGCATATCAGCAAGGCCCTATCAATTGGTCACGGCAAACCGCTTCACATTGTAAGAGGTGAAATGCAGTATCTTTACGCAGCAGATGGTACACAATATCTTGATCTTGTAAACAATGTATGCCATGTTGGCCATTGTCATCCGAAGGTTGTTGCTGCTGGACAAGAACAGATGTCTAAACTGAGTACGAATACTCGTTATGTTTTCGATGGTTTAACTGAATATGTTTCTCGAATTTCAGCAACTCTGCCAGATGAACTCTGTGTTGGGTTTTTGCTAAACTCAGGAAGTGAGGCTAATGAGCTTGCAGTTCGTCTGGCCAGAGCCCATACTGGGAATCATGACATGGTTGTGATTGAGGGTGGGTATCATGGCAATACTAGCATGTTAGTTCAGTTAAGTCCATACAAATTCATGGGACCAGGGGGTAAAGGAAAACCGGAGTCATGGGTTCATGTGGTTCCTGTTCCTGATGTCTTTCGAAGGAAGGAATTCGATTATGGAGAGGAAATTAACCAAGTAATCAAAAATGCAGGAAAAATTGCTGGGTTTCTAGTAGAACCCCTGCTATCTTGTGCCGGTCAAATTCCTCTACCTGAAGGATTCCTAGACGCGGCTAGAAAATATACGCATAAAGCTGGAGGATTGTTGATTGTTGATGAGGTACAAGTTGGATTTGGTAGAGTTGGGACACATATGTGGGGGTTCGAGAATCAAGGTGTGACTCCAGATATTGTTGTCCTTGGAAAATCTATAGGAAATGGACATCCAATGTCTGCTGTATTTACTACAAAAGAAATAGCATCGTCTTTGGGAGAGATGGAATGGTTCAGTTCTACAGGTGGAAATCCTGTATCTTGCGCTATAGGAAACGCGGTTCTGGATGTGATTGAAGAAGAAAATCTACTGAAGAGGGCAAGTGAATTGGGAGAATTCTTCATTCAAGGTCTGAAGGATCTTCAAGAAAAATATCCAATTATTGGAGATGTTCGCGGTCGTGGTTTATTCATTGGCATTGAATTTGTACATGATCGCGATACGCTTGAGCCGGCCGCTGATGAAGCGGCGAGGGTTATTCGTGAAATGAGAGATTCGGGCGTATTATTGAGTACAGATGGGCCATTGCACAATGTTATCAAAATTAAGCCACCGATGGTGCTTACGAAAGAGGACATTGACATGACGCTTCGACTTCTAAATGAGTCACTGGGCCGTACCGGTGATGTTTCAGCCGAATAGGGAATGAGGTATATGGCGTACACTGAAGTAAGTTCTGATGACGCTAATG
>JASMAJ010000054.1 GCA_030754395.1 Candidatus Thalassarchaeaceae archaeon
GGTTACTGCGTCTGATTGAGAATCCAAAAGACTCAGATGCTACAATTTGGCATCCAAGGATATGGGAAAATCTAGCAATTAAGGCTAACGAAAAAGGAGCAAAGATTCCTGAACAGAGGCCTTCATGGGAAGAAGAAAGTGAGGAAGAAGACAAGAAGAGATGGCTTCAAGAAATGCTCCCACACATCCCTAGTGAACTATCCAATGGTTGGTTTTCACCAGCTGGAAGACTTGGCCGAAATAGAACAGATCATATCTCAATGATTCCAGATGAAATCTCATATCGAGTTAGAGACGCTGTAACTCGTCAAACACTAGGTAGTGTTGATGAGGCATTTGTCTTATCTTTGAACAATCTAGGAGAGGATGGTGGTGGAAGACCTCGAAGATTTGTTATGGCTGGAAGAACATGGATGATTGTTGATGCTGATCCGGAACAATCCGAATTACTAGTTGCTCCAGTCTCAGACACTGGTGAGGCTCCAGTTTGGGCTGGTGAATTACCCCCTGTACCTATTGAAATTGCTTTGGAAGTTGGTAAACTTCGTCGCATTGCAGCGACAGCAGTTGGTGCTATGGATCCTCAGAAAGGAGATTTGGAATTTGAAGAGTATCCTCTTTCTGATGTGGCTAGAGATGATTTGTTAAGGGCTGTAGCTGAACATCTAGATGCAACTGAGAATCTGCCAACAGACAAGGTCCTGACTGTTGAAACACGACAAAAAACTGTCGTTCTGAATACTTGTCGTGGCTCAAAAATCAATGAAACTTTGGCTCATTTCATACAGGCAATGGGTTCAATGCGAGAAGGAAAAATGGGAACAACTCTAGTTGACCCCTATCGAATAGCCTTCCAAGTTCCTGGAACCAAGGCTTCCCATGTTGTTGAATGGATTAGTGACACTTCTCCAGAGGCTCTAGAAACGATTCTGAGGATGACAATACCAAATGGAAGAGCACTAAGATGGAGACTAGTTCAAGTTGCTCGCAAGATGGGGGTGTTACAGAAAGCAGCTGATCCACGAAAAGTTAACCTTCAGGGAATAATGCAAAGATATAGAGGAACACCAGTTGTTGAAGAAGCGCTTTCGAAACTATTCCACGAACGTATGGACATCGAGGGAACGATGGATCTAATTCGTGAAATTCAGAATGGTAAAGTTAAGATTGTACACACGGCAACAGGACCTCTTGGTCTATCTCCCAAGAGTGAACGTGACTTACTATTACCAGCATGGTCAGATACCCAATTACGAGAAAGACTTGAGACTCGGTTACTAGCAGAACGTTGTGTACTAATTTGTTTGAATTGTTCGGACAAAAGTCGGAAACGTGTAGGGCGTATGGAAGATCGTATTGAGCCATGCCCGAAGTGTAATGGAACCATGAGAGCGTGTGCACCAGAAAGAATGGAATCACTACTAGTCGGATGGATAGAAAGTAAGGACCCAAAAGATAGGGCTCGAATGAAAAAGAATGCAGAATTAATCAGAACCCACGGACAAGATGCTGTTCTTGCAATGATGGGAAGAGGGGTGGGAGAGGAAACAGCAACTAGACTTCTTCGAAGTCATACTCGTGGAAATCGAGTCTCTCTACTACGTTCCATACACAACGCAGAACTACAATATGCAAAGACTCGTAGATATTGGTCTTGAGCAAGCAATATGGACAAACACCGCGCCCAGTGGAGTATGTTAGTGGGTCTGACTGGGAGATACGGGTCGGGAAAGACTACTGTTGTCAACTGGTTTGTCAGTAAAGGATTGGCAAGTGAATCCTGCTCTGACTCCATTCGTAGTTGGCTTACAACTCAAGGAATTGAAGAGAGGCGAGAGGCCCTAATCGAAGGAGGGAGAGAACTCAGAAGACAAGGAGGACCTGGAGTTCTTGCTGAGATGCTACTTGAACGACTGGATGGAAATAATGCAGTTATAGATTCAATCAGGACGCCAGGGGAAGTAGAGGCTTTTCGAACAAGGGAGGATTTCATCCTCATAGAAATTCGAGCAGGGATGGAATCTCGGTGGAGTCGGGTTCAAAATCGGGCTCGCACCGGAGACCCATTAGACAAAGACACATTCATCGCTCAAGAGCAATCTGAAGTCAAAGCCAAAGATGAGGCAGGTCAAGCACTTGATGCAACCGCTGCTTTGGCTGACATGATTTTAGTCAATGATGCTGGAATTGATGAGCTCCATTCTGACCTTGAAGAACTATGGAAAATGCTCAATGATTAAGCAGAACGGACCTTGACACCGGCCTCTTCCATCATCCCTATTGCGATTTCAAAATCGTCTTTCCAGCGTTCTGGTATTTCTGAATCAGAAGGATAGACCACCTCATTCACACCGGCCTGAATAAGGGAACGTGCACATCTAGAACATGGGGGCCATGTGACATAGGCGGAACAGTCTTTCAGCGATATCCCAATTCTTGCCGCGTGCATGATTGCATTCTCTTCTGCATGACAAATTAGAGGATATTTTTGCTCACGATCCTCTAACCTGTCCATTGAATCTTCAATCCCACGAGGAAATCCATTGAAACCTGTTGAACGTATTTCACGATCGATTCCAACGACAACGCACCCTACCTTGGTAGAAGGATCCTTTGACCACTCTGAAATGTGCTTTGCGAGATTCAAGAATCTACCATCCCACTTAGCACTCATGCGTCTACCCCCGGAGAGGGGTCGTTATCTCTGTTGGCCTCGGTACGATTCGGGTCGTATCCTTCCCAAACACTTGGATTTGAATAACAATCGGGGTCATCTCGGTCCGTTGCCCCGCCTTTGTCATTATCAATTCCGTCTCCACAATTACCAACACCACGACCGTCATCACCTGATAGTAATGCTTCAGGACCACCTTTCGCAATAACAGCAATTGTAAGACCGGATAGTACCAAAATAAGAATGATAAGGATTACTTTCGAACTCGTGTCTTTCGACTCGACGACGACTTTTACTTCGACCTTGTCATTGGGCTGGGATGTCATATACAAGCCTCGCAGAGAGGTCATCCCTTTAGCATCTAATGGACAACAAGTTGCTGCCAAAGGTCTAATTCATCTCTTTTCACAACATATCTGATGATATCACCAACGAGGTAGACACTACCCAATACTAACACATCAACACCCTCTTGATTGGCCATTATCACTGCTGATTCGAGGGCTTCTGCTGGATTTCTTCGAATCAAGGCAGAATCCAATCTGTTTGCACAAATCAGAGACTCGAGAGTTTCTGCATCAACTGCTGGTTTACGACCAGAAGTTGGTTCTGTAATTATGAAATGACGGAATATATTGCTGTGCCACATCTCTGATGTGACATCTGAAAGTATTTCTTCTAAATTCTCCTTCTCGGTCATTCCAATGACCACTATGCAGGGTTTTTGTGTTTGATCTAATTCTTTGCGAAGTCCCTCTAGATTGTGTGCAGCACTGATTCTTACTTTACGATTGAACCATTCTTGAGGCGGCCAATTATGAGACCTGCCCGGCCATATTGTGTTCGAGTTTACAGAATTCCAATTCATTACCAAGCATATTCTGTTTGCAAACTCATTCCAAATTCTCCATGGGTCTGAATTATTTTCAGGTTCGTAAAACCAAATGTCATCTCCGACACTAGATAGAACCTCCATAACCTCAGAATTTTCATGCTGAAGTGCAACGATTGGCACACCTTCTCTATGGATTCCAATCTTTGCTTGAGCAATATCGGCCAATGTAGGCCCTAATACTTCTGTGTGGTCAAGAGAAATTGTAGTAATTACGCACAAATCGGCATCGACAAGTCTGGTTGCATCACCAGCACCACCCATCCCAGTCTCAATGATACCACGTTGGACACCAAGATCTGAAAAGGCAAGCATGGCTATTGCAAAAGTAGCCTCATAGAAAGTTGGTTCTTCGCCACCCTCGGCAGCAAGGGCTTCACTAGCCATTCTAATACGGCTTAGATAATTGTCGAATTCTTCAGGACTAATCGGTTTGCCATCCATACGAATTCGTTCCTCAACAGTAACTAGATGAGGGGTCGTAAACAATCCAGTCTTGAATCCCGAATCGCAAGCTGCACTTGATAGAAGAGCACATAGAGAGCCTTTGCCGTTTGTTCCAGCGACATGAATTGAAGGGAATTTTATCTGTGGATTGCCAAGTCGCTCAAGCAAGGGCTCAATTCTTTCAAGACCTAGACTCATACCTGCAAACTGCCGTTCTGTGAGCCATTCTCGGTCGTTCATTCACTCGCCTCAGCCGTACCTAGTAGCAGTTCGGGGACGGGTCAAGGTGATATGGCCCTTGAAGTTCGTGGAGGCTGTGTCCGGCGAAAGTGAAAGTGTCATCGACATGATGCGAGAGCAATGGCAATCGATGGCAGGTATGGCTGCGATGTTTGTTGGGACCATTGCAATAGGTCTCTTTATTCAGCCACTATACAATGTTCCAGAAGCTCGTGCCTTTGGGGAAGAAGGGACTACTAAATCGAGTTTTATTCTCTTTGAGTTAATAATGATTGGAGTTTTCACTGTCGTTATTATTTGGCTGGCGAGGAAAGGAATGGAATCTCTAATCAAAGGAATTGTAATGTTTGCACTTTGGATGAGTCTGTTCTATTCGGTTCAACCATTTACACTAATTTTTCTCTATATTGTTGGGTTGGCTACAGCTACCAGTGTTGGATTGAGTGCTTTTGTGATATCGGTGGGTGCTATGGTAGCCTTATACAAATATCCTGAATGGTGGGTAGTCAACTCTGTTGGCGTAATGGTCGGAGCAGGTGTAATAGTGATGATTGGAATTTCTTTTGTTCCTACTTTGATCATTATGTTCATGGTTCTTGCAGCGATATACGATTACTGGGCAGTTCACAAGTCGAAACATATGCTTGAATTAGCAGATACGATGATTGGACTCAAACTACCCGTCTTACTGGTAGCTCCTAAAGAGAAGGGTTACTCTTTCCTTGAACAGGAGGGAGATATCATGAGAGATGTTGACTCACCCCCTCCTCCACCACCTCTTGATGGGGTCTATGATGCTGAATTGGTTTCCAAGAAAAAAGGTCGAGATGCCCTATTCATGGGATTGGGAGATGTTATTTTCCCTGGAATGCTAGTAATCTCTGCAATCACTTTCCTTCCAGATTGGGGAGGAGAACTCTGGAACGCATTTGGAGATATTTATCTAGCACAATTATTCGTTGGCATTGGAACTCTAATTGGAGGGCTTGTTGGATATGTTGCTCTCATGTGGTTCGTGGCTCAAGGAAATCCTCAACCAGGTCTTCCTCTACTAAATGGTGGTGCAATTTTAGGATATATCATCAGTGGAATAATTGCGGTTGGACCTGCTGAGTTATTCCAAGCAATCACATTCCTGTGACAGATTTCTCCCGATTCATTGAAGGATGAAGGACCAGCCCTTGGGGCTGGTCGACATGCTAGACATGAGGATGTTCAGAGAACACGCGGATGTTCTGAGAGCAGACCATGACAAGCGCGATATCCCTCAAGACAACATAGATTCTGTCATTCGTTTGGATGAAGAATGGAGGCAAGCACGCTACGATTCGGACCAATTGCGCAAGAAGCGAAACGAGGCTGCTCGTGGAATTGCTGCAGCCAAGAAATCAGGTGATGAGGCCGCTTCCAAGGCAATCATGGCCGAAGTTGCTAGTATTGGTGCTGAAATTGATGCATTGACTGAGAAAGCAGATGCTTGTCTTCTTGAGCGTGACTCTATTCGAATGCGTGTACCAAATATTCTCCACGAATCTGTTCCAGTAGGGGAAGATGACCAAAAGAATACTCTTCACAGCCTACGTGGAGAAAAGATTGAATTGAAATTTGAAGCAAAAAACCACAATGATTTGATTGAACAAAATAATTGGGTTGATCTAGCGAGAGGAGCCAAGGTAGCAGGCTCTAGATTCTACTTCCTACAAGGTGACTTAGCCCGACTAGAGATGGCACTACAACAATACTCTGCGAACTTTCTGGTTGGTCGAGGATACACACTAGTCCAACCTCCTTTGATGATGAATAGAGAGGCTTACGAAGGAGTTACCGATTTGGCGGACTTTGAGACAGTAATGTATGGTGTTGAGCCTGACAAATACTACCTCATCGCCACCAGTGAGCATCCTCTCACCGCGATGAGGATGGATGAAATTATTGAGCCTGCAGAATTACCAATCAAATACACATTATCTGAGTCGATCCCATATTCGTCAGCGTGCGCGTGCACCCATCGAATCGCACACAACAAATCAAGGTAAGGAGCTGGTGCG